>JBBQML010000648.1:0-3545 GCA_038328885.1 Verrucomicrobiota bacterium
GGCCTTGAGACCTGGGGTCCCGCATCGGGCGCAGGGCTGAGCGCCGGGGGAGCGCAACCCCAGGTCTCAAGGCCGATCACGTGCGGAAGTTCCTGCTCGGGACCGCGACCTGGCAGATGACCGCACCCCACGGGGTGGCCGCCTACCAGGCCCTCAGGGACCAGAGGGCCCCCCCCTCCGACAACGCGGTCAAACGCGCGAGCTTCCGGAATCGCTGGCAGAGCCGCCCCGCCCCTTGACTCCCCCACGGGCGGTGTGTAAATCCCTCCACAGCCTCAACCTGCTGTAGACGGTAGATCTCTATGCGCTGCCCGAAGTGCGGTGGGCCTGATGACAAGGTGATCGACTCCCGCGCGTCGCGTGAGGGTCGGGCCATCCGGCGGCGGCGCGTGTGCATGACTTGCGAGCACCGCTACACCACCTACGAACAGATCGAACGGAGCGAGTTGGTGGTGGTGAAGCGGGACGGACGCCGGGAGGTGTTCTCCCCGGAGAAGTTGCTCGGGGGGTTGCAGAAGTCCTGTGAAAAGAGACCGGTTAGCCCCGAAGTGATCACGGATGCAGCCGAGCGCATCGCGGAGGAGTTGGCGAACGAGTTCGATCGCGAAGTGCCCGTCAATGCCATCGGCGAGCGCATCATGGCTGCCCTGCGGTCGATCGACAAGGTGGCCTACATCCGCTACGCCAGTGTGTATCGCCGGTTCGAGGAGGCCGGCGATTTTGTGGAAGTCGTCACCAAGCTCGAACAGCAACGACATGATTCTGCTACGCTCCGACTGCCTGGTATTTGAGATGACAGGCGGTGACAAGATCCCCTGTTCCGTCGAGCAACTGACGGTTGAGGTCCTCGCGGACTCCACCGGCAAGCTTGATCCTGATGTCGTGCATCATGCCGCCGCCGCCGTGCTGCACTACTTCAAGGATGACCTCGGCCGCGAAACCGTGACGGTCGACGAATTCACCGCCGCTCTCGAACATGTCCTGCGCGGGTTGGGTTTCGATGTCCAGGCTGCGCCTCCCGCGGTCGAACCGATTCCGGTGGAGGGTGGCGAGGCAGCGCCGAAGCAGGCCGGGGTGGGCTCCCCCCATCGCGTGGCGGAGGCGGACCTCGCCTCGCTCGCCGCCGCGTTGGGCGAGGGCCTCGAGTTGGGCTTCTATCCGCTGTTGCGGACCGAGTTGCGAACGCTGCTGGCGGCCACCCCGGCGATGGTGAGGTTTCATAGCCTCCGGCAGTGCGCCAAGCGGCTCGCTGGAGTCCAACGGTGGTGTCCGCGCAGCCTCGAAGTCAGCGATGAGATCGTCCGCTTCCTGCGCGACTGCTGGGGTCGGGAGCGCCCGAATTCCGACTGCTCCCTGATGGTCAATTGACCCCCCGAACCCTGGTCGAAGGGTCGCGTTGAACCGTCGCCTCTTCCCGCGCTGCAATGTGGTTGGCGACCGCCGAAACACCCCGTAGACCCTCATGTCCCTCTTCGAGAAAATCGTCGCCCGCCAGATCCCGGCGGACATTGTGTTCGAGGACGAGCAAGTGCTGGCATTCCGGGATATCAAGCCCCAGGCGCCGGTCCACGTGCTGGTGATCCCGAAACGGCTGATCCCGCGCCTGGCCGAGGCCACCCCGGGAGACGAGGCGTTGTTGGGGCACCTGCTTCTGGTTGCGGCCCAGGTCGCGATGCAGTTGGGGCTCGACCGCACCGGGTACCGGGTGGTCGTCAACAACGGCCCGGATGGTGGCGAGAGCGTGCCCCACCTTCACGTTCACCTGCTCGGTGGTCGCCAGCTCGGCTGGCCCCCCGGTTAAGGGCTGGGCTGCCCGGCCCGCGGTCTTCAAAACCCGAGGATCGCACGGTCGTGCCTGCTGGGGCGAGCCGGTGGTTCGGGGAAGTCACCTGTATCTATTTGCATCGGCCTTCAAGCCGGAAAATCCTCGCTGAGTTCACCAGCCGCACCGGGTCACGGGAGGCCCGTCGGTAGGAATCGTCGGTGGGGCCCGGCCCGCCGGACGTCGAAACCCGCGATTCTGTCAGACATTGTCAGACCCCAAACCTTCAGAAACGATTGGCTCAATTGCCGCGGCCGAAAACGCGAGATGTAACTCCAGGATTTCAACTCCAAGCAGCACCTGTAGGATTTGAGCCGCCAACACACCCTTCGCCTCCGCCGACAAAAAACAGCGCACGATGTCTCCCGAAGAAGGAATCGAACAGGAACTTCCGTTGTTCGTCGCCCTGCAACGCGCGGACCAATGGGCCTTGCCCGGTGAACCCGCCGAGCGCGAACTCGCCGTCCGTTTGCTCTTCGACGAAGAGGGCGCCTACCTCGAAACGACGGACAGCCAGGGGCGGCCCCGCCCGATCGACTATCGCGCCACCCGAGGCCCCCTGCGCGACCTGCTCAAGGCCCTCGCCGGCATCGAACGTCGCCAGCAGGACCTCGTCGGATGGGAGCACCCCGCGGAACGCATCTACCTCCATCGCCACGAGCACCTGATCTGGCTCCTGCGCGGCGGCGCCCCGGTCCTCGGCGCCGACCTCCAACCGATCCGGTTCGATGCCGGATCCGCCGAGGTCCGACTGGAACTCGTCCCCAACGCCCCCTGGATCGAAGGACGGCTGACCTTGGTCCGCGAAGGCGAAGTCCTGGCGTGCGGCGACGAGTTCCGGTTCGTCAGCGAATCCCATGTCCTGGTCGGAAACCGCATCCTGGAAACGGCCCCGGTGGGGGAGAACTATCGTCGGCTGACGCTCTTCGCCAGCTCCTTTCCGGAGGCGATGTTGGAACGATGTTTGGCGTTGTTCTTTTCCCACTTCACCGGCGTCCGCCTGCGCTACCGCGACTACACCACCACGACCGGCGACCCTGTGCGCGCCCGCGCGGCCATCGCTTTCCAAAGCGTGGACGAATCCGGCGATCTCCACTTCAACCTCATCCGGTCCTTGCCCCGGTTGCCCGTCGAATTCGCCCAACGGTACGACATCGCCCGCGTGGCCTACGTCAACGAGGCCGAAAAGACAGTCGTCGTGCGCGAGGTCGTCTACGATTCCCTGGCCGAAGCGCGCCAGGATCTTACCCGCACCTTGCACCGCCATGAAAAGGAACTCGGGCAACGGGCTGAGGGACTCGTCTACGCCGACGAACACGGGTTCGTCATCGGACGCGACCTTGCGGCGCGATTCCTGGGTCGGGAGCTCGGCGACTTGGCGCGACGTTACATCCTACTGGGAGCCGAAAAGCTCCGGGCCTACCGGATCAAGCCGGTGGCCCCCAAGCTGAAGTTGAGCCTGGGATTTGGCATCGACTATCTGGAGGGCACCGCGCATTTGGACATCGAAGGCGAATGTTTCTCACTGATGGAGGTCCTGGCCGAGCACCGGAAGAACTCCTACATCACCCTCGGCGACGGCACCCAAGCCGTCATGAGCAGCGACTACGTGGCGAAGTTGACGCGATTGTTCCACCGCCACGAAGCCGGAGTTCGGCTCTCCTTCTTCGACCTTCCGGCTGTCGAGGAACTCATCGACGCGAACGCCGCCGACGCGCCCTTC
>JBBQML010000649.1:0-3545 GCA_038328885.1 Verrucomicrobiota bacterium
GCCGACGCGACCGGGGCGCGGACCACCATCCGGCGCCGGTGGCGAGGAGGAGCAGGCCCCACAGCACCGCAAGGCACACGGGCGGACTGGCGACGTGCCAGCAGCCACCGGGAAGCTCCGCGGCCCAGCGGCTCACTCCCAGCATGGCCCGCATCCAGAGCCAGGCACTGTGGTTGAACAGTTCCCCGACCCCAGGGGCCCAGGTGCCGCAGGAGAGGCTGGCCACACTGCTGGCCAGCGCGAGCGAACTCAGGGGCACCACCAGCAGGTTGGCGATCAGGCCGGCCGGGGTGAGCAGATGAAAGTGGGTGGCCGACAGCGTCAACGAGCCTGCCCAGGAGGTCACCGCAACCGCGAGGTTCGCCGCGAACGCCGACCAGGCGGCGATCAGCCAGCGGCGCCAGCGCGGTACCAACGGCCCGGGCAGCAGCGGGTCCGGACGCCACGCGTCGACCAGCCTGGCGCGCAGCGGGGTGGCCAGCAGACCGATCGCCCCGACCACGGCGAAGGAGAGTTGGAACCCGGCGTGAAACAATTGTCGCGGGTCCCACACGAGCACGGCGACGGCGGCCCCGGCCAGTGAGTTGAGCACGTTCGGGGGCCGCGCCAGGACCCAGCCACCCACGACAAAGGTGGTCATCAGGGTGGCGCGCACGGCCGAGGGCTGCGTGCCCGTCGCCACCGTGTAGAGCCAGGCCCCGGCGATGATCAGACCCCCCGCCAGCGGCCGGGGCACGAGGAGCAGACGCAACACTTGCCCCGCAATCGCCGCGATCAGGGCGATGTGAAGGCCGCTGATGGCAAAGACGTGCATGGTCCCGCTCCGCTGGAACGGTTCCTCGACTTCGTCGGTCAGCGCGGTTTTCCAACCGAGCGCCATCGCCCAGAGGAGACGTACCTCCTCTTCCTCGGGGGACAATCCACGTGCCATCACCGGTTTGGCCCAAGCCTGGAAACGATCCGGCCACGTGCGCGGAGGAGGCGTGGTCCCCGGCGCCAGTTGCCAGTCCGCCGCCTCGGAGGAGCGGATCTCGAAGGCGACGCCACGCCACCCCAGGTAGGTGGCGTAGTCGAAGAGACCGGGCGCCACCGGACCACGTGGACGGCGCAGGACCCCCGAGATCTCAACCTCAGCACCGGTGGAAAGCTCTTCCCCGGGCGGGAAAGGGGTCGAGGCCAGCACCCAACCGCGCACCGGCACACCTGTGGCCCCAACCCGGGGCCGGTCGAGCTCCCGGCACGCCACCACCGCAAGAACGTTCGTCCGGGTCCGGCCGGCACGTTGGTGGAGTCGGAGCTCGGGGGACCGCACCAGGGTCCCGCGGACCGTCGCCAGTTCGGCGTTGGTTCCGATCACGTGCCGCAGGTCGTTCGGGGCAAGCGGCTGGGTCTGGAGTCGGAGGTTCGTCCACCCGGCGAGGAGTAGGCAGGCGCAGAAGGCGAGCGGTGCGCGCCGCCACACCGAAAGGGCCGCCACACCGGTGAACAACAGGCCGCTGAGGAGCACCGGCAGGGGCAGCGGGAGCCAGGCTCCGAGCAGGATGCCGCTGCCGTACCACCCGGCCACTCCCGCGAGCGGCCACTTCATGAAGTCACCACCTCCGCCGCAGCCGGCCGATGAACAGCGGGGCAAGCAGCCGTGACCCGCGGGGTCCCGATTCGGGGTCCGACGACGCGACAAAAATCAGCGCCAGCCAGACCGCGACCGGCAACCAGCGAGTGACGATCCGACGACTGCGCGCCATGGGCCATGCAACCAACCCCTCGCGGGGTTCAGCCAGCGGTTTCTCCATCCTCCCTGGTTGGCAGCGTGGGGGTCCCCGATCTCCGACGTCGAGGGCTTCATCGACCTCGACCGCAATGCGGGGGTGATTCCCGGTAAGGGGACCGACTAACGATCGGGTCCACTGCCCCGCGAGACTACGCGGTGGGCCCGACCCAGCGGACCTCTCCCGGCGGATCGGTCGGTCAGAATGGGAACTGTGGGGGCGCAGGGCCTACTTGCCCGGGGATAGCGGTGGCGGGGGCTCGAGTTCCAGGGTGATGTTCCGTACCCGGATCTCGGCGCCGGCAACTCCGCCAAGGGCGAACGCAACGATGCCTTGTCGCACCCCGGCGGGATCCTGGACGTCCGCGACGGGTCGACCGTCGATCATGGTCCGGATGCGGTCGCCCACGGCGTGAAGCTCGATCGTGTGCCAGGACCCGGAATCGGCCTCGACGGTCGCCGCCGCCCCCGTGCCCAGCGGCCCGCGGCCCTTCGGTCCGTCCTCGGAGACGCGACCCCACCAGCCAGCCCTGCCGAGGGTGGCGCGATAGCCTTTGACCGTGCCGTCCGGGAGCGGTTCGGCGCGGAACCAAAGGCTGGCCGTCGCGCTTTCCGGCGCAGACTTCACCTCCAGCACGAGTCGAAAGTCGCCGAGGATCATGTCGCTCCGCAGATACTCCAGCGGACCGGCGGCCAGCCGGCCGACGATCTCACCCTGGTCGACCTGCCAGACGCCCTCGGTGCCCTGCCACATTGCCAGGTCGTGGCCGTTGAAGAAGAGATTCACCGTGTCCGGCGTGGTGAGCATCGGCGCCTGCCCGGGCCGCCCGAGATAATAGATCAAGTCCCGGTACTCCTGGTCAGAGAGCGGGGCCACGAGTCCCTCAGGCATCATCGAAAGCTCGCTTTGCAGGATCTCGGAGACGTCCGACCGGGCCAGGGTGAGGGTCTCGGTCGCCGTCACCACCATCAGCGTCCGGTCGTCCGACTGCCGGACGACGCCGGTCAGCACGCGCCCGTCCTTCAGGTCCACCGTGGAGGCGCGGTACTCGTTCGGGATGACGGCGTTCGGGTCGAGGATGTTCTGCAGGAGATACTCCAGGTCGCCGCGGTTGGATCCGGTGAGATCCGGGCCCACCTTGCCTCCGACCTCGAAGAGGGTGTGGCACTGCTGGCAAACCCGCGCGTACACCGCTCGTCCCCGGGTGGCCTCTCCCGGGGTGGAGCCCCCTGCGGCATACAGGCGTTGGTAACGGTTGATCTCCGCCTGCTTGTCCTCCGACACGTCACGGAAGGTTCCGTAAACCCGGGTCAAACCCGCGTTGACCGCGTCGTCCTTGAGGCTGCGCAACTGGCGGATGGCCTCCGCATTGAGGTCCCTGGCCGGCACCGACCCGGTTTCCATCGCAGCGAGCAGCGCCCGTGCGTAAACCGTCCGCGAGGCCAGCGTGTTGAGGGCGTCCCGCCGTTCCCCACCGACGAGTGCCGGGTAAACCGCCAGCAGCGCCGGGCCGGTGGCCGGGTCGTCGAACCCCGCCAGCGCCCGCAGCGCCGCCCCACGCATCGCGGGTTCGGTCAGGAGCTCCCGCAGCACCGGCGGGAGCGTCGCATCCCGGATGCCAACCAACGCCCGCAGTGCCTCCTGCCGCTGCCCGGCATCCGCAGTCCGATCCCGCAGTTGCGCCCGCAGCGAGTCCAGAGCCGCCGAGGAGCCGAACTTCAAGCCGAGCACCCGCGCCAGGGATCGCACCTCCGCCTGGTCGCTCCTCACCAGGCG
>JBBQML010000650.1:0-3533 GCA_038328885.1 Verrucomicrobiota bacterium
CTGTTCGAATTCCGTGCAGGAAGCCCAGGACCTCGCGCTGATCGCGCACTCCGCCACCCTGGAGATCCGCCTGCCGTTCGTGCATTTCTTCGACGGTTTCCGGACTTCGCACGAGGTCGCCAAGATCGAGGTCCTGCCGGACTCCGTGCTGACGGCGATGATCAGCGAGGAGCGGATCCACGAGCACCGTGCCCGGGGACTCTCGCCAGACCATCCCGTGCTCCGCGGCACCGCCCAGAACCCCGACGTCTACTTCCAGGCCCGCGAGACGGTGAACCCGTATTACCTGCGCTGCCCGGGGCTGGTGCAGGCGGCGATGGACAAGTTCGCGGCCCTCACCGGCCGGGAGTACCATCTGTTCGACTACGTGGGCGCGCCCGATGCCCAGCGGATCATCATCATGATGGGTTCCGGCTGCGAGGCTGCCCACGAGACCGTTGAGCTGCTGGTCGCGCAAGGTGAGAAGGTCGGCCTCCTGAAGGTCCGGCTGTACCGGCCCTTCGACAACGCCGCGCTCCTCGCGGCGTTGCCGAAGACCACGAAGGCGATCGCGGTCCTGGACCGCTGCAAAGAGCCCGGTGCCGCGGGCGAACCGCTGTACCTCGATGTGGTGAACGCCTTCTTCGAGCACGGCACGGGCCTCGATGGTGGCGCGCTCCCGAAGGTCGTCGGGGGGCGTTACGGGCTGTCCTCGAAGGAGTTCACCCCGGCCATGGTCAAGGCTGTCTTCGACAACCTCGCGGTGCCCTCGCCCAGGAAGGGCTTCACCGTGGGGATCATCGACGACGTCACGCACCTCAGCCTGACGGTGGATGAGTCGTTCACGACCGAGACCGACGATGTCCGGCGGGCGGTGTTCTACGGGTTGGGGGCGGATGGGACCGTCGGAGCCAACAAGGAGAGCATCAAGATCATCGGCGAGAACACGGAGAACTACGCGCAGGCGTACTTCGTGTATGACTCCAAGAAATCCGGGGCGATCACCACGTCGCACCTCCGTTTTGGGAAGAAGCCGATCCGTTCCACCTACCTGATCTCCCAGGCGCAGTTCGTGGCGTGTCACCAGCCGAACTTTCTCGACCGTTATGAACTCGCCGGCCCGCTGGCCCAGGGGGGGACGTTCCTGCTGAACGGCCCCTGGCCGGTGGCGGAGGTCTGGGACCATCTGCCCGAGTCGCTGCAGGGCGCGCTGATCGCGAAGCGGGCGAAGTTGTACACCATCAACGCCACCAAGGTGGCGCGTGAGGCGGGGATGGGCGGTCGCATCAACACCATCATGCAGACCTGCTTCTTCGCCCTCTCCGGCGTCCTGCCGCGTGACGAGGCCATCGGGGCGATCAAGGACTCCATCCAGAAGGCCTACGGCAAGAAGGGCGAGGAGATCGTCCAGATGAACCTCCGGGCGGTCGACAACACCATCGCGAACCTCTTCGAGGTGCCCGTCCCGGCGAAGGTGACCAGCCAGTTCCGCGTGCGTCCCCCCGTGCCCGCCGCCGCACCCGACTTCGTGCGGAACGTCCTCGGCACGATCATCGCCGGGGGTGGCGACCGCGTGCCGGTCAGTGCCCTGCCCGTCGACGGCACCTTCCCCACCGGAACGGCCCGCTGGGAGAAGCGCAACCTCTCCCTGGAGATCCCGGTCTGGGACCCGGCGACCTGCATCCAGTGCGGCAAGTGCATCTTCGTCTGCCCGCATGCCGTCATCCGCAGCAAGGTCTATGAGCCCGCCATGCTCGTGGATGCGCCGGCGACGCTCAAGTCGGTCGATTCCCGGATCCCGGCCTGGAAGGGGCTGAAGTTCACCATCCAGGTGTCGCCCGAGGATTGCACGGGGTGCACGCTGTGCGTGGACATCTGTCCGGCGAAGAACAAGAAGGAAGGCCGGCTGAAGGCGATCAACATGCTGCCGCAACCGCCCATCTGCGACACCGAGAACACGAACTGGGACTGGTTCCTCAAGCTGCCGGAGTTCGACCGCCGCAAGCTTTCGACGGCTTCCGTCCGCGAGATGCAGGTGGCCGAGCCGCTCTTCGAGTTCTCGGGCGCGTGCATGGGGTGCGGCGAGACCCCGTATCTCAAGCTCCTGACCCAGCTGTTCGGGGACCGGCTCGTGATGGCCAACGCCACCGGGTGTTCCTCGATCTACGGCGGCAACCTCCCGACCACCCCCTACGCCGCGAACTCCGACGGTCGCGGCCCGGCCTGGAGCAACTCGCTCTTCGAGGACAACGCCGAGTTCGGCCTGGGCTTCCGGGTGTCGATCGACAAGCAGCGCGAATTCGCCCGCGAACTCCTGGAGCAGGTCGCCCCGCAGGTCGGCGACTCGCTGGCCCGCCGCATCCTCCTCAACCGGCAGAAGGACGAGGCGGACATCTACGAGCAGCGTGAGAACGTCACGGCCCTGAAGGAGAAGCTGTCGCGTTTGGAGACCCCCCAGGCCCGGCGCCTGCTCTCCCTGGCCGACATGCTCGTGCGCAAGAGCGTCTGGATCATCGGCGGCGACGGTTGGGCCTACGACATCGGCTACGGCGGGCTCGACCACGTCCTCGCCAGCGGGCGGAACGTGAAGGTGCTTGTCCTCGACACCGAGGTCTACTCGAACACCGGCGGCCAGATGTCGAAATCCACGCCGCGCGGTGCGGTGGCGAAATTCGCGGCCGGCGGAAAGGCGCTCGGGAAGAAGGACCTGGGCCTCATCGCGATGCAGTACGGGCATGTTTACGTCGCGAGCGTCGCGATGGGCGGCAAGGACGAACACACGCTCAAGGCGTTCATGGAGGCGGAGGCTTACGACGGTCCGTCGCTGATCATCGCATACAGCCATTGCATCGCCCACGGGATCGATATGACCGGCGGGTTGCGCAACCAGAAGGCGGCGGTGCAGAGCGGACACTGGCTGCTCTACCGCTACCACCCCGACCGCGCCCTCGAAGGCCGCAACCCGCTGCAGTTGGACTCGGCGCCGCCGCATGTGCCGCTCGGCGAGTTCCTGCAGTTGGAGAACCGGTTCCGGATGCTGTCGAAGAGCAACCCGGACGCTGCGCGGAGTCTGTTCAAGCAGGCGCAGGCCGACTCCAAGGCGCGTTTCGCGCTCTACCAGCACCTCGCCGGGCGCGAGGTGAAGCTGCCCGAGGCCGCCGGCGAAGGCCCGGGCAACGGCAACGGCGGCGCGCGGGCGGCGACGGAGGCCGGCGCCGACTAGTTCCCTCACGGCCACGTCCGGGGCGCGGGGATGGGCCTGAAAGCGCCTCCCCACCCCGGGCGGGGGCCTCCCCCGTCACCGGCTTCCCAATCCCCACTTCCCACTTCCCACTCCCCACTCCCCACCACCAACTTTCGACCTGCTCATGGACCTCTCGACCCGATACCTCGGTCTGAAGCTCAAATCCCCGCTCGTGCCCAGCGCCTCCCCGCTGTCCGAGGACCTCGACAACATCAAGCGGATGGAGGACGCCGGTGCGGCGGCGGTGGTCCTGTATTCGATCTTCGAGGAGCAGATCCGCCTCGAGCGGTACGAACTGCACAACGCGCTG
>JBBQML010000651.1:0-3525 GCA_038328885.1 Verrucomicrobiota bacterium
CCAAGCCCTCGTGCAACTCGGGTGTCCGCCGGCGCGCACCCGTGAGATGGCCGCCCAATTGCAAAAGCGTGCGGCGCAACTGGTCGCTGAGCGTGGCGGATCGCCCGAGCAAGCCTAGATGCACCTGCTCAACCTCATGCGCCAGGGCTGGGCCGCCCAGGAACGAGGCCTGGGCCCAACCCCGACGGCGACACCTTCGTCCGCGTCCTCGCCACCGCCTTCATCGCTCCCCGCCTCACCCACCTCCCCATGATCCAACCCTGGCCCCTGCTTCGCTCCGAGTCGCTGGGCGATTTTCGCATCTTCCGCCTCCGCCGCGACTGGCGGCGTTCCCCCCGCACCAACCGCGAACACGACTTCTTCGTGCTGGACGCTCCCGACTGGGTGAACGTCATCGCCCTCACCCCCCAGGGCGATGCCGTGTTGGTGGAGCAGTTCCGCCATGGAACCGCCACCATCGATCTCGAGGTGCCGGGCGGGGTGATGGACGCGGGGGATGCTTCGCCCGTGGCCACGGCCATCCGCGAGTTGCGCGAGGAGACCGGATACGTCGGCGAACGGGCCCGACTCCTGGGCGATGTCGCGCCGAACCCGGCCATCCTCTCCAACCGCTGCCATACCGTGCTGATCGAAGACTGCGTCCTGGCGGCCGACCGTGAATTCGACCCGGGGGAAGACATCGCCACCCGCTTGGTGCCCGCGAGCGACCTTCCCCGACTGGTGGCCGAGGGCCGTTTCCAACATTCGCTGGTCGTCGTCGCCATCTACCACCTGGACCTTTGGCGGCGCGGACTGAAGGCCGACCCCCCTCTGCCCGGCACGCCGCCGGCCTAGACGCCGACCGCGCACCGGGCAGTCCACTAACCCAAGGGGAGGGCGACGACGCCCTCCCCGACCGCAGCCTCGCTGGGGCGACCGGGGGTCGACCGCGGGGCCGCGGCGGCACTTCCGTTGCCGCCCGGCCGGATGCCAGTCGCCATGAGACTCCGGACGGTGGGAGAACGCGGGCCGGGGGACGAACCTTACAAACCTTCGTGCCGCAGGATCTCCAGGGGGGAATGCGTCGTGACGCCACGGTTGGCAAGCAGACCGGTCAGGACGGTGATCCCGGTGACGCCCGCCACGGCCCACCCGGCAGGTCCCGCCGGCGGCAGGAACGCAACCTGGAAGACCCACAGCGAGAGCGCGCCTGCGCAGGCGTAGGCGAGCATGGTGCCGGTCAGCGCCGCCAGCAAACCCAGCACGGCATACTCCACCAGGAGGATCCGCAACACCTGCCGGCGTGAGGCGCCCAGCACGCGCAGAAGAATGCTCTCCCGAACCCGTTGCCAGCGTCCGCTCAGGATGGCGGTGACCAACACCAGCAAGCCGGTGGCCACGGTGAAGAGCGCCATGAATCGGATCACGAATGCGATCTTCGAGAGGATCTGGTCCAGCGTCCGCAGCACCAGCAGCAGGTCGATCGCCGATACGTTCGGGAAACGCTCGACCGCCGCCCGCTGGAGCCGCGCGGATTGTTCCGGTGAGTCCACCCGCGTCACCAACACATGGAACGCCGGTGCCTCGTCCAACGGACCCAGCGGGAAGAGGACGAAGAAGTTCGGCTGCACCCGTCGCCAATCCACGGCCCGCAGGCTGGCCACCCGTGTGCGCAGGGGCACACCCTGGAGGTCCCAGGCCAACTCGTCTCCCAACCCCACCCCAAGCTCCCGGGCGATGTCCTCTTCCACGGATACCGGAATCGGGTCCATGTCCGGCTCAACCCGCCCGATCCAGGTGCCGGCGGTGATCTTCTCGGAGTCCCGAAGTCGCTCGGTGAAGGTGCAGCGGAACTCGCGGCGCAAGACCCACCCGGGGGCCGCGCCATTCGTCTCCTGGAGTAGGGATTCCACCGTGCGCCCGCGAAGGGTCTTGAGCCGCATCGTGACAATCGGCGCCTCGTCCAGCACCTCCAGTCCCTGCTCGCGAACCAGGGCCGCCACGCCCGCCCGTTGGTCCGGCTGGATATCGAACAGGATCGTGTTCGGGCGTTCCGCGTCCCGCCCGGAGACCAACTCGCGGAGCAGGGTGGACTGGACGAGTTGAAGGGTCAGCAGCAGGAACGTGCCGAGGCCCAGCGAAACCACCAGGAGATGCGTGCGGTTGTTCGGCCGATGAACGCTCGCCAGGCCCTGGCGAATGACGAACGGCCAGCCGGGTAGCCGCAGCCGACGCGCCCCGGCGATCCCCAACTGAGCCACCCCCGCCAGGGCTCCGAACGCCGCCAGCAGGCCCACGGTAAAGCCCAGCCCTTCCTGCCACCGACGGGTATGACCGACCGCAAAGATCAGGACCACCCCGAGAAGGGCCGCAAGAACACCGAGCCGGAAAGGGTCCCGGCGGAATCGGACCGGCTCCACCGCCACCCGGAGGACGGCCAGCGGCGAGACGCGTCGAACGGCCGCCAGCGGGAGGAGGGCGAACAGGACGCAAAGCACGAAGCCGATTGCCGAGGCTTCCCCGATGGCCTTCCAGGAAACCCGCGTCTCCACGGCGAATGGCACGAAGTCCGCGACGACCCGGGGCACCACCTGCTGGATCGCTGCGCCGGCCGCCGCGCCCAGCGCCGACCCGACGCAACCGAGCGCCATCGCCTGGAGCAGGTAGATGGAGAACGCGGTGGTCACCGAACAACCCAGGCAGCGGAGGATGGCCACCGTGGGGATCTTCTGCTTCACGTGTACCTGGATGGCGCTGGCAATGCCCACCCCGCCCAGCAGGAGGGCGACGAAGCCGACCAGGTTCAGGTAATGGTAGAGGTTCCGCATCGACTGCCCGAGGTCCTCCTTGCGCTCCTCCACGGTCGCCACCGCCAAACGCAAGCCATCGAGCTCGGCCTTCCGCGCCGCCACCAACCCCGGGACGTCCGTCCCTTCCGGCATCCGGTAGAGCACCCGGTACCGCGCCAGACTCCCCTCGCGCAACAGTCCCGTGGCCGCGAGGTCCGCCATCCGCAGATACACGCGGGGAGCCAGCGTGGCAAAGGCGACGCTTTCCCCCGGCACCTTCTGCAGGGCGCCCACGACCCGGGTGGTCAGTTGCCCGATCCGGATCTCGTCGCCCACGCGCGCCCCGTATTGAAACAGGAGCGACTCCTCCACCAACGCCCCGCCCTCCACCCGAAACCGCGCCTCCGCCTCGGCCGGATCAGTCTCGATCCGGCCGTAGAAGGGGAATGCCCCCTCCAGCCCCCGCACCTGCACCAGCCGGGTTCCGACCTTGGCGGGGAAGATGACCATGGACGAGAAGGCGATCTCACGTGCCTGCTGACCACCCAGGGACTCGAGGAACGCCTCGTGTTCAGGGGTGAACCGCACCCGGGAGCCGATCGAAAGATCGGCTCCGAGGAGAGCTCGCGCCTCTTCATCCACCCCCACCTCCGCTCCCGCCACCTCCCTCTCCCCCTCACAACTCGACCGCGTCGGCAAGCGCATCTGGCAAAACGAATGCGCCGGCACCATCGATGGCCTCACCAGCTGGAACACC
>JBBQML010000652.1:0-3524 GCA_038328885.1 Verrucomicrobiota bacterium
TCCTCGTATCCTCGCCCCGTCACCCTGCTCCTCGCTCTTGGTTTGGGGCTGGGCTTGGCGGCCAACGCCGCGGCCGCCCCCAAGAAAGTGCTTGTGGTCACGGTTACCAAGGGCTTTCGCCACAGCTCCATCCCGACCGCCGAACGGGTGATCAAGGAACTCGGGGAGAAGTCGGGCGACTACACGGTGGATTACGCCCGAACCGACGCCGAGCTCGCGGAAAAGACCACCGCGGCGGCCCTGGCGGGCTACGATGCCGCGATCTTCGCGAACACGACCGGGGATCTGCCGCTGGCGGATGTCACCGGCTTCCTCAAGTGGATCGAGAGCGGCAAGGGCTTCGTGGGCATGCACGCGGCGACCGACACCTTCGGGAAGAAGAACCCCGTCCATCCCTTTACCGTGATGATCAACGGCGAGTTCCGCACCCACGGGGCGCAAGCCGCGGTGGAACCCGTCAACAGCGATCCGACGTTCCCGTCGAATCGCCACCTGGGAGCGACCCTGCCCGTTTTCGACGAGATCTACATCCTGAACAACTACCAGCGGAAGGCGGCGCGGGCGTTGCTCGATCTCGACCAGCATCCGAACACGCGGATGCCGGGGCACTATCCGATCAGTTGGGCGCGTCTCTCGGGCAAGGGCCGCGTCTGGTACACCTCGCTGGGGCACCGCGAGGACGTGTGGGACGCCGATCCTGACCTGAAGGACCGACGCAACCCCGTGGCGCTGAGCCTGGACTACCAGAAGCACATACTGGGCGGGATCCGGTGGGCGCTGGGTCTCGAGGCCGGTGATGCCACGCCGCAGAGCCTGGCGGCGACGCTGACCGACGCGGAGACGCAGGAGGGCTTTCGCCCACTGTTCAACGGGGAGAACCTGGCGGGCTGGAAGCTGCGGAATCCAGCGGGCCGGGCTACCTGGAGCGCGCAGAATGGGATGCTCGTCAACGAAATCCCCGACAACGAGCACGGCACGGATCTCCTCACCGAGGCCACCTACCGCGACTTCACGGTGCGGTACGAGTACCTCGTGCCCAAGGGGGCCAACTCGGGCTTCTACCTGCGGGGTCGGTACGAGATCCAGATCCTCGACGACGCCGGCAAGGCGCCCTCCGACGGCGGCAACGGTGGCCTCTACAGTGTCAGGGCTCCTTCCCAGAACGTTTCGAAGCCGTCCGGGCAGTGGCAGCAGGCCGAGGCGACCATTCGCGGCAACCGGATCACGGTCATTTTGAACGGGACGAAGATCCACGACAACGTGGAGGTTACCCGGGCCACCGGCGGTCAGATCGACGACCGACTCGATCAACCGGGCCCGATCCTGCTTCAGGGTGACCACGGTGCGGTCGCATTCCGCAACCTGCGCATCAAGCCGCTCTGAACTCATGTCCATGATCAATGTTGGCGTCATCGGTCTCGGTTTCATGGGGGTGACGCATCTGAAGGCATACCGGAAGATCCCCGGCGCCCGGATCGCCGGGATCTGCGATGCCTTGAAGCTGCCCGCGGACGGCGTGCTGGCCAGCGTGGCGGGCAACGTGGCGGACCCCGATCCAGTTCGCCTGGATCTGAGGGAGATCCAAGCCACCAAGGACTACCGCGAGTTGCTCGCGAACCCGGACATTCAGGTCATCGACATCTGCCTCCCCACGTCGCAGCACGTCGAGGTCGCCAAGGCTGCCTTGGCGGCTGGGCGGCACGTGGTTTGCGAGAAGCCCCTCGCGCGCACGGTGGAGCAGTGCCGGGAGATTGTGGCGGCGGCGCGCGAGGCCAAGGGGTGGTTCATGCCGGCGATGTGCATGCGTTTCTGGCCCGGTTGGACCTGGCTGAAGACGGCCATCGCCGACGATCGGTACGGCAAGGTGCTGGCGGCCCGGTTCCGGCGTGTCAGTGGGCCGCCCGGCTGGAGCAAGGGCACTTACTTCAAGGGGAGCGATTCCGGGGGCGCGCTCCTGGACCTGCACATCCATGACACGGACTTCGTGCAGTTCCTCTTTGGGCGACCGCGGCGGGTGTCCTCGGTTGGGCTCACCCGTTTCAGCGGGGCGATCGACCACGTGGTGACCCAGTACGACCTCGCCGGCGGCGCGGCGGTCACCGCGGAAGGCTCCTGGCTGATGAGCGAAGGCTTCGGCTTCAGCATGGCTTACACCGTGAACTTCGAGCGCGCCACTGCCGACTACGACTCGAGCCGTGGCGCCGAGGCCCTGAAGATGTTCGAGGATGGAAGCGGGGCCCGAGTGGAAGCGGTGCCCGAGGGGGATGGGTATACCGGCGAGCTCACGCACTTCCTTGAAAGCATCGCCGCGGGCCACGGTCCGACGGTGGTTACCGCCGAGGACGGCACCGCTGCGGTGGAGATCTGCGCGGCGGAGGAGCGCTCCGTGCTGACGGGGCAGCCGGTGACGCTTTGACCTAGGGTTCGGCAGCCGGCCGCTGAGGGGCGGACGCTCGCGGTGGGGGTTGCAGCCGGCTGAGCACGCGCTTGCGAAGCCCGAGCGCAGGACGCTCCACCAACACGTAGGTGACCCACGCGGCTCCGAAGGTCAGTCCCAGGAAGGCGAGGGCTCCGACGGCACCGCCTCCGCGGTGGGCGATTCGCTCCGCCGCGCGCTCGGCCAGGCCGAACCACAGATACGCGCCGTACGAGAGCATGGCGACGCGGTACACGAGGGCGCCTGCGACTCCCGGGACGGTGAGGTCCTCGACGCCGATGAGCAGCAGCGAGAACCCCAGCGCCAGCACGGTGAAGTACCAGGCGGCGTTCTGGGTGCTGACGGTGGCACCGAAGGCGGCGGCACCCGCCAGAAGCATGAGCATGCCCACCAGGCCGGACGCCCGTTTTAGTGCGCCGGGCCAGGCCTTCCATCGCGGGGCGGTGGCGGCGAGGAAAACCCCTGCCGCGAGACCGTCCAAGTGCATGTGGGTGGGCCAGTGGAGGGCCATTTCCAGCGAACCCGCCCCAACCGTCTCCTGCAGTCGCAGCAAGCGCAGGAGAATGCTCACGGCGATGAAGCCGAGCCACGCCGCCGGGGGGGGGCGGATCGAGCCGAGGCCGACCACCAGCAGCGGCAGGGCGACATAAAAGTGCTCCTCCACGCAGAGGGACCAACTCTGTACGAAGTCCCGGAGTTGGCCGTAGTTCTGAAGGAAGAAGACGAAGCGAGGACCGCCCGCGACGAACTCATACCCAAGCAGGTGGTCTTTGAGAAAGTAGATGAGCAGGACGAAGTAGTAGAGCGGCAGCGTTCTCATCCAACGCTTGCACCAGAAAACGGCCAGGCGCTCCGGGGCGGGGCGCGAGCGGTCCATCTGAAGCGCCTGGCTTCCGATGAGGTACCCGGACAGCACGAAGAAGAGATCCACGCCGACCCATCCGAAACCCAGGGCCTGACGGAAGACGTGATGGATCGCCGACTGAGACTGGAGCGGAAGATGGAACCCGAGCACCAGGAGGATCGCGGAGGCGCGGAGGAGGTCCAGCCCATCGCGGCGCCCCGGTTCCGGTCGGGCGATCGAGAT
>JBBQML010000653.1:0-3522 GCA_038328885.1 Verrucomicrobiota bacterium
CACCCTGAGGAATCACGCCGGTGTGCGGTCGGCGTTCGACTGCCGTGGGTCGGGCCGATCCGGATTTTTCGCGTGGTTCGCGCGGTCGATCCTCCGGGCCTTCGACGGCACGCGCGGTTTCGCCGCCACCCGTCCGTTGACGCCCGAAGGACCCTGGGCCGGACTGGGGGGGGTAACCTTCCCAACCGCCAACCCGCCCTGCCATGATGATGACCCTGGGTTTTCACACCGACGCGTTCAACGGCTCGTATTGGTCCTTCGAGAAATGCCTCGAATGGGGGCAGCGCCACGGTGTCCACCAGATCGAGTGCGGCCTCATCGACGGTGTCAGTTGGATCCATGGACTGGGATACCAGCCGCACGTTGCCTTGTACGAGGACCCGATCCTCCTGCGCCGAAAGATGGAGCGGTATGGCGTCCGGTTCTCCCAGGTCGACGCGGCCTACCCACTCAGCGGCGAGGACGGCCCGCTGCGGGGGGTTCCCTACGTGCTCAAGTCCATCGCCTGGGCCGCCCAGATCGGCTGTCCCTGCGTCGACACCACCGATGGCCTTCACGCGCCCGAGGGACTGGATCTGCGCGAAGCGATGGCCCTGATGAAGCGCAGCTACCAGCAGATCCTCCGCGTGGCCGAAGCCCACCAGGTCGTCGTCAATATCGAGCCGCACGGGTTCTTCACCACCAACCCAGACGCGATGGCGGAGATGCTCGCGTTCGTCGAGAGCCCGTTCCTGCGGATGAACATGGACACGGGCAACACCTTCATCGCCGGCCGGGATCCGGTTCTGTTCCTGCGCCGGTTCCTCGACCGCGTCAGCCACGTCCACGTGAAGGACGTCTCCCCCGCCCTGGCGGAGGCCTTGCGGGGCGGCGCCACCGGCATCGCCCTCAGCCACTGCGCCATCGGTGAGGGAGTGAACGCCGCGAACATCCGCCAATGCCTCGAGATGCTGCGCGAGGCGGGGTGGGTCGGAAACCTCAGCCTCGAATGCGACGGTTCGGTCCTCGAAGCCTCTCTGGCCTGGGTGCGCACTACGCTCGACGACCTGCAAATCCCGCACGATTAGCACCGCACGATGCCGCCTCAGCGCCACGCATTCCAAGCGAGGGCGGCGAGCCCCAGAAACGCGGTGGTGCCGAGGACCCCGGCGACGCGCCGCCGCAGCGCCGGGGACCCAAGCCACGCCGCAATCCCGGCTTTGACCAGCGTGTTGCTCAGGCAACCCACCACGACCGCCGTGGACGCGAGCGGGGTCGCCACGCTCCCGTCCCGGGCGGCGCCCGCCAGGGAGATCGCGATGGCGTCCACATCCGTCAATCCCGCCACCGCACTCACCGCCACCACCCCCTCCGACAGGCCCGCCTCGCTGGCCGCCTTCACCAGCAGCTTCACCACCGCATAGATCAGGGCGAACTTCACCGCCGTCCCGAGGTTCAGCGGGTTCTTGATGGGGGGAGCCTCGACGGTGTCCGGCGGCGGCCGATGCCCGAGCCACATCCATACCCCGAATGCCAACCCGGGAACCGCCATCGCCACCAAGGGCAACACCAGCGCCAGTGCCAGGGCCGGGCTCAACGCCACGGTCACCACCGCCACCCGCGCCAGCATGACGTTGCAGGCGAGCACCACCGCGAGGGAATAGCTATCGGACCGCGCCGGGTCCTCCCGACTGCGTCGACTGAAGGCCAGCGTCGTCGCCGTGCTGGAAGCCAGTCCACCTACCAAGCCGCTCAGGGTGATCCCGGCCCGCGGACCGAGCAACCGGACCAGGACGTAGCCCAGCAGGCCCAGTCCGGAAATCAGCACGACCATCAGCCACGTGGACCACGCATTGATCGCCTGGTACGGGCCGAAGGAACGGTTCGGCACCAGCGGCAGAATCACCCCCGTGATTGCCACGAATTGCAGCGTGGTACGGACGTCGGCCACCGAGAACCGCTGCGTCCACTGGTGGATCGGTTTCTTCAACCCCAACAACAGCAACGTCAGCGCGGCCAGCAGCACCGCGGCGCCGCGCTCCTGCCAGAAGACCATCGCGCCGACGCAAAACGTCAGCAGAACCGCCACCGGCGTGGCGTAACCCGTCTGGGCGGGGGACTGGCGCCAGACTTGGGACCAACCCAGGAGGCCGCCGACCAACGCGAGCGCCACCGGAAACGCAGCGGGCGCGCGGACGTCCGCCAGGAACGCCGACACACAGCCCAGCAAGGCCACCAGGCTGAAGGTCCGCAGGCCGGCGAATTCGCCACCGGCCGCCACGCCCTCCTGCTGGACCTCCCACTGCCGAATCAACCCGATCAACGCCCCGAAACAGGCGCTCAGCAGGAGGGACTCGGCCGGTTCGGTCATCGGTATTCCATTCCGCTCCCCGCCGGACGCCCCGCGCGTCAGCGGTTTCTCACATGTGCGCGATCAGGTTGTCCCCGAATTCGCTGCACTTGATCTGGGTCGCGCCTTCCATCTGCCGGGCGAAATCGTAGGTCACCCGCTTGCTGCCGATCGCCCCGTTCAACCCCTTCAGAATGAGGTCGGCCGCCTCGGTCCAGCCCAGATGCCGGAGCATCATCTCTCCGCTGAGCACGACGGACCCTGGGTTGACCATGTCCTTGCCGGCGTACTTGGGCGCGGTGCCGTGGGTCGCCTCGAAGATGGCGTGGCCGGTGATGTAGTTGATGTTCCCACCGGGCGCGATACCGATCCCGCCCACCTGCGCCGCCAGCGCATCGCTGAGGTAGTCGCCGTTCAGGTTCAGGGTGGCGATCACGTCGAAATCCTCCGGACGCGTGAGCACCTGCTGGAGCGTGATGTCGGCGATGCTGTCCTTGATCACGATGCCCGCACCGGGCTTGCCTTCGGGGATGCGGCACCACGGACCGCCGTCGATTTCCACCGCGCCGAAGTGCTCCTTGGCGGTCTGGTACCCCCAGTCGCGGAAAGCACCCTCGGTGAACTTCATGATGTTCCCTTTGTGCACCAGGGTGACCGACTGGCGACCGTTCTTCACCGCATACGAGATCGCGCTGTGGATCAAACGGACGCTGCCCGAATAGCTCACCGGCTTGATGCCCACACCGACACGGACATCCGTCGGAAAGCCGGTGGCACCGACCGCGGCCCAAAACTCAGCCGCCTTCGCCTCGGTGCCGAAACGGATCTTATCGAACTGCTTCGGGAAGTTCTGCTGGAGGAAATCGAGAACCTTCTGCGCCTCGGGCGTGCCGGCGGCATACTCGATGCCCGCGTAGATGTCCTCCGTGTTCTCCCGGAAGATCATCATCTCCACCTTCTCCGGGTGCTTCACCGGGCTGGGCACGCCCTGAAAATACTGCACCGGGCGGAGGCAGACATAGAGGTCCAGCATCTGCCGGAGCGCCACGTTCAGCGAGGTCATGCCGCCGCCGATGGGCGTGGTGAGCGGCCCCTTGATGCCGACCAGGTGCGTGCGGAACGCCTCGACCGTCTCGTCGGGGAGCCAGCTGTTTGTCTGCTTGAAGGCCTTCTCGCCCGCCAGCACCTCGTGC
>JBBQML010000654.1:0-3520 GCA_038328885.1 Verrucomicrobiota bacterium
CATCAGGGTCGGCCACCGCATCCGCAGGTGCGAGCGGGTTCAGGCCCCATTGCCGTTCCCACGCGTCGGGTATCCCGTCGCCATCGCTGTCGATGAACAGGCTCACCGCGAAGGTCGAGGTGTTGTTCGAGCGGTCCACGTTGAGCCAACTGCTCACCACGATGTTCGTGATCAAGGTTCCGCCCGCCATGGGATCGCCGTCGTAGAACGCCACCCCCGGATCCCGGATCGCCAGATCCCCTTCGTTGCGGAGCACCGTCCTGAGCGTCACCGCCGCGTTGGGCATGAAATTCGCCGCGTCCGCCGTCAGATCCCCGGGCCCGATCGCCAGGTCGCGCACCAAACGCCGCCTCAGCACGCCGAGATCCACCCGGCCGGACTGGGGTACGTTCGTGAACGTCAGCGACCCGCCACCCTCAAGATTCACGGTCACGTTGGTGCGCAGCATCTGCACCTTGTTGTAGGCCAGCGTCAGGTTGCCGACATCGTCCCAGACCGGTGCGAAGGATCGCTCGAGCGCCTCGTCATGGAAAAGCTGCGCGTCGCGGCTCCATGTCGACGACGCCGGGTCATACACGGAGTACCACGCGTCGGAGCCCTCCTTGCTCTTCTCCTGCCAGACCAGGACCAGGTTGCCCTTCGGCCCGACGGTCAGGGCGTAGTCGGCAAAGCCCGCGCTCGCCGAGTTCGTCCGCACCACGACGGGCGGGAGTGCGTAATTGCGGGACATCACCAGGTCATCGCCCTTCTGCCAGGCCAGGTGGACGTCGCCCGAACCCGTCACGACCGCCCGGACGTTCCGGTTGCCGGCCGCATCCGAGGTCAACTGCCGGGTTGTTCCCCATGCGCCGTTCTGCCACTCCACATAGAACACCTGCTGATCTGTCGCGTTGGTCACGACGCCATCGAGATCCCGGGTCCAGGCATACACCGCCCGGTTCGTCGCGCCTGCGAGGGATTGCGACAGCCGGCAGGGCAGCCGGTCCACCAGCGTCTCCGGGGCCGACCAGCGTCCCGTCGCCGCATCCCACCGTCGTCCCAGCACCCGGCTCTTCGCGGCGTTGCCGACGGGACCGGTGCCCATGAGTTGGTTGGCGGTGTTCTCCGTCCAAGTCAGGAGGACTTGGCCGCCCGAGAGCGGCCCGCAGAGCAGCGGCGCATGATCGAGATGCGCGTTCTCGGTCAGCGCCACAGGCACCGACCATTGGCCGGTCGCCCGATCCCAGCGGGACCCGACGATCTCCATTTGGCTGCCAAACGCCGTGAGATCCACCTGCTGAAACGCCGGATCCTTCACACGCTCCCAAGCCGCGACGGCGTTCCGCAAGCCATCGAACTGCACCTGCGGCGAGAATTCACCACGCGCGTCCGGCGCCAGAGTTACCGGCCGACTCCAATTGCTTCCATCGAATCGACTCCACTGGATATCGGTGAATTGGACTGGGTTCGGTGAACCATTATCGACCGTCGTGAGCAGTATCAAATCCCGGCCTGAATCCGCCAGGGCCGGAGAGCTGTCAGGATAGGCATTCACGATCAAAGTGAGGTCGGCCGAGCGTACCGCTACGGTTGCGGGCTGGATTCCCTGCAGACGGCCGTTTCCGGGAACATCAGCCTCGGCAACCGGGCTCACCCCAAGTCGACCGAAAGCTCGCAAGCGCTCCCGCAGGGAGACCGCCTCGACTCCTTTATCTTCGTTCCTCGACTCCGCCATGAATCGTCCCATCCCCTCTTTGAGGTACCCACGGTCACGCGGTTTGAGGCCCGTGCTCGTCAACGGAATCACCACCCAGCCATCGGGTCCTCCAGCGCCGGCAAGGGCGGCATATCCCGCCGGTTTTGGATACTGCAGCAGGATAAACTTCTCGTTCAGGAGCTCGTAGGAGAAGGCCGTAAACTCGATGCCACCGTAAAGCTGCGCCTTGAGCCCGCCCAGTTCCGGCGCAATCCCACCCGACCAGTTGAGGGTGCCCTCCAGGGTTCCGGCTCCATAGACGCGAGCTTTGACGACCTTGAGATCCGGTTCGTAGGCGATCTCCAGCCCGGGCCGCAACGTGACGGCGAGCCGGTCAAACTGGATGGGCGACAGATCCACACGCACCGTGGCTTTCGCGTCGAACTCAGCCAGTCCGTAAACCCGCACCCGCTGGATGCTGTTGACGTCGATCCCGACCTTCCTCAACCAATCCAACGTCCGACCCCAACCGGCCGTACCGGTCAGAACCTCGGCCAGGTAGATCGTGCCGATTTCGCCTCTGAAATCGGCAGTAAGTCGAATGCCCACGCTCCGAAGCTGGATGCCATCGCTTTGTGTTGCTGACCCCTCGCCCACACCATAAACGCCGAAGTCCACCTCCGCGTTGCCCAAGTACACCGCGGGCGGCGCGTAGGGCCGAACTCCCCGCCGCCCTGCCCATCTCCCGTAGGGCTTCGCTCCCGCGTACACCTGCCATTCGCCCGTCCGAATCGAGTACTCCAATCCCCCTCCCACCGCGAGATCGGCCCCGAATCTGCCAAGCAACGGAATCGTCCGGAGCGCCGAGGACGGTATCTCCTTGTCAGGGAACTTCAGTTCGACCGAGTACCCCGGATCTCCCGGGTCGTGAGTCACCTCGATGGAAAGCCCGCTCGCCAAACCACCCGAGGCCCTCGTGAACAACCACGATGGAGCCGGGATTGAACCCACCTCCAGATGGAAGGGATCCGATCGCATGCCCGAGGCGTCCACTGCCTCGACCCGAAGCACATTCGCCCCTTTGCGGAGCGACCCGACAAATCGCCGTCCCACGTCGATCACAACCCGCGCTTCGTTCGCCGTGGTCGGAATGGTCGCGACGAGCACCTCATTCGCGCGGAACTCCACCGAACCCGGCGGGCGTCCGTTCCAGTTCACCCGAGCCAGGTACTCGTTGTCGAAGGAGACTCCACCGAGGAACAAGCCGTTGTATTGAGATTCGACTCCGGCCACCGCCGGCTTCGGTCCCGCCGGCAGCAGGAGAATGTCCGACAGGGTCAAGTCCGGGACTCCGGAGGATGCGAACACCTCCCCGCGATAGGTCGCGTACCCAGCTTTCTGAGCGGACATTTCGCGTCCGGCAGGCCATGAACCCCCCGTGAAGGCAAACCTCCCGAGCGCATCCGTCGTCCGCGTCGCCCCGGCATAGCTGACGGTCACCCCGACCAGTGGTTTGCGGGTCTTGCCATCAAGGACGCGCCCGGCGGTCGAGCGCAGGCCCGACGTCGTATCCACCGTGGTCAGGTTCGAGTCCGCCGACGCCGATGCGGCTCGGGCGGGCGGCGCGAACCAACCAACCGCGCAGGCCACGACGAGACCCAGCATCGCAAGGAGTCGCCGGGAAGCGGCGAGATCGCCACGACCAACACGGGCACCGACGGAGGTAGCTGCGGGGTTCTTCATGGCATCGCACCTTGTGAAATCGAGTGGCCCGCCGGGAGGCTTCGCGCATCGCCCTCGATGCCACTACCACCACCCGGCGCGCCGGGTTTGCATTCGCCAGGG
>JBBQML010000655.1:0-3519 GCA_038328885.1 Verrucomicrobiota bacterium
GGCATTGCGTCGGGCCTTGGTGGATGCCGCGCGGGCCATCCCCATGCCCCGACGTCCACCGCCCCCCGCTTCGCCGGCCGCCACTCCTCTGGTGGCCACCGCACTCCAGACCCTCACCGACGAATTCGGTGCGGCGGCGGCGGTCGAGTTGATCGAGTCGTTCCTCCGCGATACCCCCGAACGCCTGGAGGACGCCCGCAGACTGGTCGCCGCCGGCGACCAGTCTGCGCTCGCGCGCACCGCCCACTCGGTCGCCGGCAGCAGCAGCATTTTCGGGCTGGAGGCCATGCGGGAATGTGGGCTCGAGATCGAGGACCTCATCCGGAACGGCCAGTTGGAGGCGGCCGCCCGCCTGGTCCCGCAACTGGAGCGGGCGTATGTCGCCGCCGCCGCCGCGCTCCGCTGCCACGTGGACCAACTCCGTGCCACCACCTCCTGAGTTCCCGCCCGGGTTGCGCCCCGGTGCCGCCCGCCCATGACCACCCCGAAGCCGCTCACCCGTCGACGCCCGAGCCCGACCGGGAAGATCCCAACCTCCGTCCCGGCAGTGGCGGGCGACCCCACTGCCGTCGCTTGCGCCCCGCCGACAGTGGTGGTTATCGCCATCGCCGGTGGCAGTGGCGCTGGCAAGACCTGGCTGGCGCGGACCCTCGCCCGCCGCCTCGGCCGCCACGCCGGCGTCATCGCCCTCGACGACTTCTACCGCGACCTGGCGGGTCTGCCCCCCAGCCGCCGGAGCCGCATGAATTTCGATTCACCGGAAGCCATCGACTGGGAGCTCTTCGACGCCTGCCTGGACCGCATCCGCGATGGGCGCCCGGTCGCGGTGCCCAGCTACGACTTCTCCACCCACACCCGCCGTCCCAAGCCGCGCCGCTGGACCAACCGCCGGATCGTCCTGGTCGAGGGGCTCTGGCCCTGGAGCCGTCGGGCGCAGGAACGCCATTTCGCCCTCCGCCTGTTCCGGGAGGGCCCCGAGGCGGTGCGCCTCGCCCGCCGACTGCACCGTGACGTCACCGAACGCGCCCGCACCGCCGCCTCGGTCCGCCATCAGTGGCGGGAGACCGTCCAGCCCATGCATGAAAATCATGTTCAGCCCCAGGCCCGGGATGCCGATGTGCTCCTCGGATTCGAGATCCCGTCCGCCGACCTCGCCGGGTTGGTGCAACTGATCCGACGCCTGGCGGGGCTCGAGAATCCATGACCTGCCGTGAGGCAGCCCAGCGGAGCATTCCATGAAGACCCGGACCGTCGGTGATACCCTGCACGTCGGTGAGTTCGACAACCTGGGTGCCGCCAATTCGATCCTCTTCAAGGAACTCGTCCGCGCCATGCTGCGCCCCGAGCATCGCTTCGTGGACGTCGACCTCTCCCGCGCGACGTTCATCGACAGCGACGGCCTGGGCGCGCTGATATCGATCCACAAGCGCGTGTCCTCCAGGGGGGGGCGAGCCCGCCTGGTGGGAGCCAGTCCCCGGGTGCGCGAACTTCTGCGCCTGACTCGCCTGGAGGAGGTGTTCGAGTTCACCACCCCCTGACCCGTGCCGCAGATCACCACCACCCCGGGCCGGGTGATCGTGCACACCTGCGCGGCGGAACTCCACGCTGTCCGCGCGATTGCGAAATCGATCCGCACCCACCTCGAGAAGTTGGGGCTTCCCGCCGAGCACGTGGATCAGTGGGAGTTGATCGTCACCGAGGGGGGCAACAATGCCGTCCGGTACCTCCGGGGTGCCGTGGCGGGCGCACTCCCCATCGAGTTCTCGGTCGAGGTCACTCCCGGTCGCGTCGAACTGCGCATCCGCGACCACACGCCGGGCTTCGACCTGCCGGAGAGGATCGAACTGCCCCACCCACTCGCCGAGGGCGGACGCGGGCTGTTCCTGATGTCCAGCCTCTCGGACTCAATGGAGTACCTCCGCGGCCGCACCTCCAACTACCTGATCGTGCGCAAAAGCCGGCCCGACCTCACGAGCCCGGCGGTCTTCGCAACGCCCGTCGCTGGATCGGTCGAATCCGCGGTCCTCGAGTCCACCCTCCAGGCCATGACCGAGGATCTCGCCGCCTCCTACGAGAGCCTCTCCGCCATCTTTCGATTCACGGAGGACCTCGCCCGGGGCGACGTCGACGCCTCCTTCGTGGAGCGTTGGCTCCATGAGCTGAAATCGATCACGGGTGCTGACTGGTTCGTTCTCCGGTTGTTCGATGGCGAGACGCGCTGCCTCCGTCCCTTCCAGACCCTCCCCCCGAGGCTGGCGCTCACTCCTCTGTCCCTTCCCGCGGAATCGGGTGAAACCGTCACCGCCACGGCTTCCGTCGAAATGGCGGCGGCGAGCGGGCGTCTTGACGTTTGGTTCGACCACCATCGCCCTCCGCCGCCGGATGATCCGCTCCGCCGGCTCGGCCCGGACCTCTCCGGCTTCGCCCACCCGATGTATGTCAGCGGCGAGTTGATGGGGGTGCTGACGATTGGTTTCCATGACGCTTCCCAGGCGTTCACCGCCGGCCAGGTCAACATCGTTCAGACCCTCGCGGACTTGCTCGCCATCCAGATCCGCGATTCCCGGCATGAGCAGGCCCGCCTCCAGGCCTGCCTGATGGAGCGCGATTTCAAGCTTGCGGCGGAGATCCAGCGGCGTCTGCTGCCGAAGGAGTTCCCATCCTTCAAACGCTGGGTCACGCGGGGGTTCTGTCAGAGCGCCCGGCGGGTCGGCGGCGATTTCTACGACATCCTCCCGGTGGGCCCGGGCTGCCTGCTGCTCGCCATCGCCGACGTGATGGGAAAGGGTCTGCCGGCGGCCCTCTTCGCCACGATCTTCCGGACCCTGATCCGCGCCCGGCGCGATCTCGCCCCCCACCCGGGCGCGTTCCTGGAGTGGTTGAATGCCGACCTGACCACCGACCTCGCCGAACTCGAGATGTTCATCACCGCCCAACTCGCGCACGTGGACCTTCGCACCCGCGAGATGCGCATTGCGGGGGCGGGCCACCCGCCGTTGCTCCTCGCCGGCCTGGGTGTTCCCGCGCGCCAGGTCCTGAGTGCCGGCCCCCCGCTGGGCATCCGGGAAGCACGAGGCTTCCCGGAGACCCGACTCCTCCTCCCGGATCGAGCCCGGGTGCTCATGTACACGGATGGGGTCAGCGAGGCCCCGGACGACTCGGGCACCCCGCTCGGCATCGACCCGCTGCTCGAGATCCTCACCGCCTCGGTCACCGAGGATACTGATGTCGACGCGCTGACCGACCGCTTCAACCAACTCCAGCACCGGGTGGCCGGCAGCCGCGTAGCCGCCGACGACCGCACCGTCCTCCTCCTCTTTGAGAACGCCCTCTGAACCTCCGCAAGGGAGGGTTCGAACTGCTCGTCGGCCGGAACGGCCGGGAGGCGGTGGACATCGCGAAACGGGAGCGCCCGGCCCTCATCGTGATGGACGTGCTCATGCCGGAGGTCGATGGTCTGGCCGCCCTGCGTGAGCTCAAGCAATGCCCGGAGACCTCCCCCATCCCCGTGGTGATGCT
>JBBQML010000656.1:0-3516 GCA_038328885.1 Verrucomicrobiota bacterium
TGACGGATGCCCAGGGGGAGAGTGTGTCGATTACCGAGGACTGGCGGGGCACGATGATGTCCCATGCCTTCAAGGATCCTCTCTGGCGCGCGGTTCTGGAGGCCGAAGTGCTCGCCAACCCGAAATCGAAAGCCTTCATCGAGGACAAGTGCCAGACCTGCCACGCCCCGATGTCTCGCACCCAGCATAAGCACGACGGCAAGGGCGAATTCGGGTTCGCGGAGGCGAAACGCGCGCCGCTGTCGGGGGAAGGGGTTGGCTGCACCCTTTGCCACCAGATTCAGCCGGACCATCTGGGCGAGCCGGCGAGTTTTTCGGGTCATTACGAGATCCGGCCGACCCGGCAGATCTTCGGGCCCTATGAGGACGTGCTGACGATGCCGATGCAGCGCCATGTCGACTACACTCCGGAGTTTGGCCGCCACGTGCAGGACTCCGCTCTGTGCGCGACCTGCCACACGCTGTACACGCCGATCCTGGGTCCGGACGGTGACGTGCGGGGCCGTTTTCCCGAGCAGACTCCTTATCTTGAGTGGAGCGAGAGTGAGTACGCCCGGCGCGGGAGACACTGTCAGGACTGCCATATGGAGCGTCTGGACGAACCGATTCAGATCAGCGCCCGCCCGCCCTGGCTTGGGAAACGACAACCTTTCTGGAGGCACCAGTTCGTCGGGGGCAATGCGTTCATGCTGCAACTGATGGCGGCTCGGGAGAAGGCGATCGAACCGAATGCCCCGGCCGAAACGCTCGCGGCGACCGTGAGTCGCGCGAAGGAGCAGTTGCAGCACGCGGCACGGCTGGAAGTCACGGGTCAACGGGCGGGAGCGGTGCTTCGCGTGCAGGTGACGGTGGCCAACCTCGCGGGTCACAAGTTCCCAACGGGGCATCCGTACCGCCGAGCCTGGCTTCAGGTGCGAGTCAACGACGTGCGGGGAAAGGCCTTGTTCGAATCCGGAAACGTCGACGCGGAGGGCAGGTTATCCGGAGTCGGTCAGGGTTTTCTTCCGCATCTCGACCGGATCACCCGGCCGGAACAAGTGCAGATCTACGAGTCGGTCATGGGCGATGCGGACGGGCACCGCACGTACGGGTTGCTCCGGGCATCGACCTACCTCAAGGACAACCGGATACCGCCTCGGGGTTTCCCGTCGAAGGTTGGGGACGACATTGCGGTAAAAGGGGATGCCGGCAGCGACGACAACTTCAACCCGAACGCCGCCGGAACGGACCGAGTGGAGTACGACTTGGAGTTGGGACGCAGCACGGGGCCGCTGGAAGTTATCGTCGCTCTGCGCTACCAGGCGGTTCCACCGGAGGCGGTGTTTTGGCTGCGATCGGTGGAGAGCGAGGCCACCGAGTCGTTCCTGCGCTTCTACCGGAGGGCGGACAAATCGCCTGAGACGATTCACGAGGTGAAACTGCGCATCGAGTGACCGACGCCGGGGAGGTCATCGACACGACCGACAGGGCTTCCGAGAGACCTTCAGGCACACCCCTGCCGCTCCGAGGAAAACATCGCCGCCCGAAAGGTAAATTTCTGGGCGCGCATCGGCCGGACGCTACACTCCCGCCATGAATCCGACTTATCCTGCGCCGCGCCGTCCCCAGGGGATGTTCGTGTGGGTTGCTCTGTGGTTTTGGGGGCTGTTGCGAGCCGGGTTGGTGTTTGGGCAGGCGGATCCCGCGACCGAAGCCGATCATGCGCAGATCATCCGAGGCTTGAACCACGAGAGTTTTGAGCGCGGACGCAAGCTGTACGACGCGACCTGCATCACCTGCCATGGCAACCTGACACAGCCGGGATCGCTGCCGACCTCGCGGCCGTTCTGGCTGGAGCCGTTCAAGAATGGGGCGGACCCGTTCAGCCTCTACAAGACGATCACCACCGGCTTCGGGCAGATGCCCGCGTGGCCGTGGCTGACGCCCGAACTGCGCTACGACGTGATCCACTACCTGCGCGAGGTCTTCGTGAAACCTCACAATCCCGCCGCCTACTTCGCCGTCACGGACGAGTACCTGGCGGGGCTGCCCAAGGGCCAGACCTTCGTCCGCTCGCGCGCGACGGAGGAGTACGAAAGCGGCCCAAAGTGGAAGCGGATGCAGTTCGGGCCGGTGCTTTTTTGGACACTGGAGGTCGCGCATGGGAACATCGCGCAGAAAGGGATCGCGGTCCGACTGGATCCCGGGGCCGGTGGCATCTCCCGGGGGAACGTCTGGTGGGTGTATGACCACGACACCCTGCGCGCGGCTGCCGCCTGGAGTGGCGACGAATTTGTGGACTGGAGCGGCATCGCCTTCGATGGCTCGCACGGGACGCATACGAGCATCGTGGGCGAAAAACTGTTCGTGAATCCGGTGGGTCCCGGATGGGCGAAACCGGGCACGCGCGATTTCGCCGACAACCGGCCGCTGGACAAGGAAGGCAGGCCTTATGGTCCGCTTGCTCGCGACTGGACGCAGTATCGGGGAACCTTTGTGAGCGGCGACCGGGTGGTGATCGACTACACCGTTGGCGGGGTGCGCGTTCTGGAATCGCCTGGATTGGAACAGGCAGCCAAACCGCTGGTGATCCATCGCTTGTTCCAAATCGCTGCTCGCGATCGTGACCTGTTGGTTCGGCTTGCGTCGGCGGACACGTTGGTGGCGTTGGCCGCCGGCAGCCAGGGCGAGTTGACGGTGGAAGACGGCTTTCATGTGCTGAGGATTCCCCCCGGCTCGGAGGAGGCGCGCGTTCAAGTGTTGCTCGCGCGGCGGGAGAACGATTCGTCCGGCAGTGCGCTGTCCGTCCTGGCGATGAAGAGCGCGGGAGCGCCCGATTTGAGGACCTTGACCCGAGGTGGTCCGGCCCGCTGGTCCGGGGAAATTCCGGTTGCTGGCAGGACCCGTGACGACGGGGGACCGTTCGCCGTGGACGTGATTCCCGTGCCGAACATGGGTGACAACCCTTGGAACGCCTGGATGCGGCCGGGTGGCTTTGATTTCTTCCCCGACGGCCGGACTGCCGGGCTCTGCACCTGGAACGGCGATGTGTGGTTGGTCAAAGGGGTCGATGGCGATCTGCGGAACGTCCGTTGGAGACGGATCGCCTCGGGCCTCTTCCAGCCGCTCGGCCTGAAGATCGTGGACTCGGTGATTCATGTTGCCTGCCGCGATCAGATTGCGCGGTTGCTGGATGTGAACGGCGACGAGGAGATTGACTCGATCGAGTGCTTCAACAACGACCATCAAGTCACCGAGCATTTCCACGAATTCGCCATGGGCTTGCAGACCGACACCGCTGGCAACTTCTACTACAGCAAGGGAGCACGCCACGCGAAGCCCGACCTGATCCCGCAGCACGGGACGTTGCTCAAAGTGAGCCGGGATGGTGCGACGACGGAAATTTTGGCCAACGGATTTCGGGCGCCGAACGGCGTCTGCGTGAACCCGGACGGCACCTTTTTCGTGACCGATCAGGAAGGACACTGGATTCCGAAGAACCGGATCAACCGCATCCAGCCTGGTGGATTTTATGGG
>JBBQML010000657.1:0-3511 GCA_038328885.1 Verrucomicrobiota bacterium
GGCCACTCGAAGCTCGCGACCAGTTCCCGCAGGGGACGGAAGAGCGTCTCTCCGCACTGCGCCACGCCGCCTCCCACGATCACGATCTCCGGGTCGAGGACGTTGCCCAGCGAGGTCACGGCGGCGGCCAGCGCGGTGACCGAGCGAAGCCACACGGTGGTGGCGAAGGCGTCTCCCGCCTCGTGTGCGCGGATCAGGTCGTGGGTCGACGCGAAGCGACCGCCGCTGCGGGCCATGATGCTGTGATTGCCGATCGCGTCCTCGAGGCTGCCGGGCGTTTGCGTGATGTCGCGGGGGCCGTGGGGATCGAGGCTGACGTGGCCAAGGTGTCCGGCCTTGCCGCTGTGCCCGCGGAGGAGGCGGCCGTCCACCAGGGCCGCCCCGCCCACCCCGGTGCCGAGGGTGAGAAGGATCACGTTGTTGGCGCCGCGGGCGGCACCCTGCCAAACCTCGCCCAGCAGGGCGGCGTGGGCGTCGTTGAGCACCGGGACGAACGGACGTTCCAGAAACTCGGACCAGTCCAGCCCGACGAGTCCGGGGAAACGGCCGGGCATGAAGGCGATGCTCCGGTGGTCGGACGCCGCGAGCCCGGGAGCGGACATGCCCAGCGCCTGGGCGGTGGCGCCGAGCGCGGCTTCGAGGGTTGCGATCGTGGTCCGGACCGCCTCCGCGAACGCCTGCGGGATGGTCAGGTTGAAGGGGGTCGTTCGACGGGCGAGTTCGAAGCCCTGGGGTGTGACGGCAACCGCCTTCACGCTGGTGCCACCCAGGTCCAGGCCAAGCGCGAACGCGGGGTGACTCATGGGACGGGACGGACGGCGCCGGGGGATCCGGTCGGGGCCGGGTCAGTCGACCTGGCCTTCGCTGACACACCAGCCGCCGTCCACGGTGAGGACGCCGCCATCACCGGCGACGTCCTCACCAGCCGCCGTCCACGGTGAGGACGTCGCCGGTGATGGCGGCCGCGTTGTCGCTGAGCAGGAAGAGCGCCGCGCGGGCCACGTGTTCCGCGGACAGGAGGTCTCCGACGAGGGGTTGCTTGGTTTTCATGAAGCGGAGGACCTGCTCGTCCTGCTGGGCGCGCTGACTCATCGGAGTGCGGACGAGGGCGGGGGCGATCACGTTGACGCGAATCCCCTGGGGGGCGTAGTGAGCGGCCATGGCCCGGCTGAAGCCGACGATGGCGGCCTTGCTGGCGGCATAGGCGTGGGTTGCGAAGTGGTGGGGGGAGGGGGACCAGGCGAGGACACTCGCCATGTTCAGGATCGCACCGCGCAGGCCGTTGGGGCCGACCTCCTGCGCGAGCATCTGCCGGAGCAGGGCGCCACAGAGGAGGAACATCCCGCGGGCGTTGGTGTCCATCACGCGGTCCCAGCCGTCGGCCGTGCATTCATGGGTTGCACCGTCACCCCAGCGGCGTCCACTGATGCCGGCCACGTTGAAGGCGGCGTCGATCCGGTGGAAGCTCCCGAGACAGGAGGCGACGATCCGGTCCGGAGCGGTGGGGTCTGTGAGGTCGGCGGCGACGAACTCGCACGGCGTGCCCCCGGCACGCAGTTGGTCGCGGAGGCGCTCCCCGTGGGCGGGCGTACGGCCCACGAGGCAGAGCGCAGCCCCGGCGGCGGCGGCCAGTTCAGCGGTCGCGGCCGCGATGCCGGTGGTCCCGGCGATCAACCAGACCTTCCCGGTCTCGGAAGTGATGCCACAACTCATGGGTATTTCCGATTCTGTAGGGAGAGGATCCAAGGCGGTCAACGCCTGGGCCCGGCTGAATAGGAGCCGTTCTGATCGAGTCCATTGGTCGGGATCCATGCCAAGCAGGGTCCGGCGGCCGGGTCGAGGGGGGATTTCCCCATTGCCCGAACGTAAAAAAGGACTACAACCGTAGGGAACTCTATGAAGACCCGGCGACATTCTACTCGGACGCCGCTTTCGGTCATGCTGGGGCTGGCGGGATTGTGGTTGATGGGCTGCGGCGCTCCCAGCTCGGCCACCGGCGGGGGAGAAGGGGCCGAAGCCCGCGCCACCAATGACAATGGGATCGTGGCTTCGGCGACGGTGGACACGAACGTCGTGGCCGCGTCGGAGCCGGCGATCCAGCGCTCCGACCGTGTCGCCCCTCCCTTGCCGGCGGAGATCGCCAAGGTCCTCCAACTTGTGGAGTCGGGGGCCGGCGAGGAGGTTGTCCGCGCCTATGTGGGTGCCTCGGAAGTGCGCTATGAGCTGTCTCTCGAGCAGATCGTCTACCTGAGGGACATCGGTATTCCGGATGGCGTCATCGCGGCGATGATGCGGCGGGGCAGCGAGTTGCGTGAGCGGGATTTCGAGGTGGCGGCGGAGCAGAAGAACCTGTCGACGGCGGTGGAACAGCTCAAGGAAGGCCTGGCTGCCAACCAGGCGGCTGCGGAGCCGCCCGCGGTTGGCGCGGCGGGCGCCGGCGAGACCCAGGTCGCCGCGGGTCCTCCGGTTGCGGTGCAAGGGGTTGCCGCGCCCCTGGAGGCCCCGGCCCAGGTGCAGCAGTTCTATTCGTCGCTGTCCCCGTACGGGAGTTGGTACCAGGTGCCGACCTACGGTTGGGTTTGGCAGCCTTCCGTGGTGGTGGTGAACAACACCTGGGTGCCCTACCAGCACGGGGGCCGTTGGCTGTGGACCGACCAGGGCTGGTACTGGAATTCGGACTACTCCTGGGGTTGGGCGCCGTTTCATTATGGCCGTTGGTGCACGTATCCCGGAATCGGCTGGTGCTGGGTTCCGGGCTCGGACTGGGGCCCGAGCTGGGTTACCTGGCGCAGCCATGGTTCCTATGTGGGGTGGGCTCCGCTGCCGCCCGCCTGCGGATGGTCGGCCGGCGTGGGCCTGACCTGGTACGGAAGCGGAGTGAGCGTCGGCTTCGGGTTTGGGCTGGCCTCGAGTTATTATACCTTCGTGCCGTACAACCGGTTCTGCTACCGGAACGTGGGGCACCACGCCATTCGCGGAGGTGAACACCACGGCGCCTACAACCAGTCGACCGTGGTGAATAACGTCATCAACGGGAACAACAACACCATCGTGAACAACGGCGTCGGTTACCAGGCCGTGGCGAGCCGCGTCCGGGGCGAGATTCCGAAGGCCCGGGTGGAACCGTTGCCCGGTGAGACCAGCCAGGCGTTGCGCGCGGATCGCATGGAACGGTCCAAGGATGGGTTTGTGGTGTACCGCCCGACGGCGGTTGAACAGGTCGGTGGCCGGCCAGCGGCGTTGCGGGCGGAGGTCAGGCCCACCGCCGCGCCCGGGGTCTCGGCGCGTCCGAGCCCGGGCTCGCGGTCCAGCGGAACTCCTTCGATGTCGGGTAAGGCGGTTGAATCCCGCGGAGTACCGGCGTCGCGTGCGGTGGCCGCTCCCGCTGCCTCCAGTCGTTCGGGTATCGTCAGTGGGGCACGTCCAGCCGCGACGCCCCGTCCTGCCGTCGGCACGGGTTCCCGAAACGTCGCCCGGCCGTATGTGACTTCGCCAGCTCCCAAGGCGGTTG
>JBBQML010000658.1:0-3507 GCA_038328885.1 Verrucomicrobiota bacterium
CCGCGCAGCCAACCGCTGGGCTGCCTCGGCCCGGGAGGAGGACGCGCGCGGAGGCACCAACGTTGACGAGGAAGGCACCCCGCGACGGTTCGGACGGCGGAACAACCCCGGCCTCGGGCCGGCACCGGGCCCGCCGGTGGAGAACCCGCCCGGCCCGGGCCCCCGACGCAGCGCACCCCGGCTGGCCGCCCGCGAGTTCGCCGCGCCCCGAGCCGTGCTCCACGCCGGACAGCCTCCCGCCTACTGGATCGTGCAGCCGTTGCCGCCCCACGCCAACGGCCCGGGGTTGATCCTCGTCATCCGCGCAGCCTCCCCCTGGTCCGGCGGTCTCCTCTTCGACCCCCGCCCCTGGACGCTCGCCGCCGCCGCCGCGTTGGCATTGTCGGTCCTCTTCTGGCTGCCGTTCGTCCGGGGAATCACGCGCGACGTCGGCCGGATGACCCGCCAGACCGAAGAAATCGCCGCGGGCCGCTTCGATCATCGGCTCGGATTGCGCCGGAGCGACGAACTCGGCCGACTCGCGGGCGCCATCGATCAGATGGCGGGGCAACTCAACCACCACGTCGCCGGCCAGCGGCGTTTTCTCGGGGACGCCGCCCACGAGCTCAGCAGCCCGATCGCACGCATGCAGGCCGCGATGGCGATCCTCGAATCCCGGACCGCCGGCGAGCACGCCGGTTACTGGCAGGACGTGCACGAGGAACTCGAGGAGATGACCAGCCTGGTCAACGAACTCCTGGCCTTCTCCCGCGCCACCCATGGCCGCCCCGTCCACTTGGAACCGCTGGACCTGCGAGGCGTCGTCGACCGGGCCTGGGCCCGGGAAGCCCGCCCGGACGCCACGCTGGTCAACGCCGTCCCGCCCAAACTCGTGGTCCGCGGCGACGGACCGCTGCTCCAACGCGCGGTGGCCAACCTCCTCCGCAACGCCGTGCGTTACGCGTCCGCCGCAGGCCCCATCGAAGCCCGGGTCGCGCAACCCGACCCCGAACACGCCGATCTCATCATCCTGGATGCCGGCCCCGGAGTGCCCCCCGAGGCGTTGCCCCGGCTGTTCGAGCCGTTCTTCCGCCCGGAGGATTCGCGGGCTCGCGAGTTCGGGGGGGCCGGTCTCGGGCTCGCGATCGTGAAGACCTGCGTGGACGCCTGCCAGGGCACGGTCACCGCCGCCAACCGTCCGGGCGGAGGGTTCGAGGTCACCGTGCGCCTGAGGCGGACGAAAGGCGGATGACACCCGAAGCACCGCCGGGATGGGGGATCCCAACAGGAGGCCGCTGCCCGGCTGGGCTCCGCCCGGACGGGGATCAGGGAAGTGTCGCCGTGCGGTGGAATTGCCGTGCTTCCCCGGCAACGCGCCCCCGCACCGCGGAACCGGTTGCGTCCAGTTCCAAGGCTGCCTCCTCCGTCCACTCTCCCAGCGTCGCCGCCCGCTGCCATTGGAACCGCTGCTCGGGCACGCCCTGGAAGACAAAGCCGTCCACCGGCGGCACTGCATCCCGGAAGTGGCCATAGGCGGCCAACGCCACCGGGGCGGCATCGGGGTCCGCCACCGCCCGCAGGATCACGCCCTCCGCGCCCGCCACCACCAACTGCCCCCCCTCGACGGCGAGGCCGTACAGGGCCTTGCCGGTGGGGATCGCGACGGGGAACCATTCCACCAGGTCCAGAGTTCGCAGGAGCGTGCCCTGCGTGCCACAGACGTAGGTGTATCGACCCACCTGCCGGGCGTCCGTCAGCCAGGCGACGGTGCCGCTGTTCCGCGGTGTCCAGTTCTCGCCGTCCAGGCTGGTGAGCAGAACACCGTCCTGCCCCACGGCCACCAGACGGCCGCCGCCAACGTCGCGAACGCGGTAGAGCCAGGTCGTCACACCCGAGGTGCGCGGCGTCCAGGACCCCGCATCCGGGCTCGTGTACAAGGCGCCATCGGTGCCCACCGTCACCCATCCTCCGGCGAACGCCGTCACGGCGCTCAGGAAGGCCGTGCCGACGGGGGGCGACACCTCCCAAAGCGACCCGTTGGTGCTCGTCAGAACCGTGCCGCTCTCGCCGGTCGCCACGAACTTCGTCCCGTTCCAGGCAATGCCCTGCAGGGTGTTCGTCGTCGGCGAATTCACGCTCTCCCAGATCACCCCGAGGAGACTCAGGCGGTTGGTGGTCACCAGCACGTTCGTCCGGCCACCCGCCACCACCAGATTGGTGGCGAGCAGGTTCGTGAACCCGGCCGAACTGCGCAGGATCGCGCCCCCGGAACCTACCGCCACTGCAACGTCCGAGGACCCTCCGACACCGTAGAGCACGACGTCGGAGGACACCGGCGCACCTTCCGGCGTCCAACTGACCCCGGCCGCGCTGCTCAGGATGGTCGCGACGTCGCCCACCGCGAGGTAACTCCCACCGAGTCGCGCGACCTCCCAGAGCCCGTTGCGCGGGGATTCGTCGTTGCGAAACCAGAAAATCTGGCCCCCGAGCGGGCCTGAGTTCGTGCGAAAACTCTCCGCAAAGACACCCGTCCGTCCGCCCACGAGATACCGTTCCCCGTCCCACACCGCGGCGGCATAGGTCCATTCGGGCAACGGCGAGGGCGAGACGAGCGCCGAGACCTGATCCTGCCACACCACCGGCGGCCTCCTCAGCCACGCCGCGGATTCGCCCACCACCAACCGCTCGCCGGGCGAGAGCGCCGCCGCAAAAAGTGCCTGGGTCTCCCCAAGGATTCTGTCCGTGACCCAGGCAATCCCGTTGGTGCTGGTGACCACGACCCCGCCGGCACCCACCGCCAGGAAACGCCCGTCCCCGAAAGCCACCCGGCTGAGATCGACGGCGGTGCTGGCGAGCCGTCGGGTCCAGGCAACCCCGTCAGGACTGGTGGCAATCAAGCCAGCGTCGCCCACGGCCACAAAGACCCCTGCACCGTACGCGACGCCCGTCAGCCAGGCTTCGAACGGAAGCCCCTCCACCCGCGTCCAGGCAAGTCCGTCGGTCGTGCGATAGACGGCGGCGTTGTCGCCGACGGCAACCGCCAGGGATCGGTCGGTGTCGGCGGCGACCCCCTCGAACCAGTCGGCCGTGCCGGGTGTCACCGTGGCCCCCTGTAACTGCACCCCGTCATCGCTCCATCGTGCGGTCCCCGCCTCGCCGACGACCAGGAGGCGCGGCCCAAGGTACGCCGCGCCCCGAAGGCTGGCGGTGGTGCCGCTCACCAGGCGATCCCACACCCACCGGTTCGAGCTCGCATAGATGCCACCATGGTCGGTGACGTGGAGATAACGCCCCGACTGGAAGACCAGGTCCGCAACGTTGTTCCCGTGCGGCATCGGGTGGGACCAATGCCAGTCGGGCGTCGACGGGGCCGGGTCTGCCACCGCGACGTCCCAGGTCGCGACCGTCACCCACATCACCACCACCAGCGACCGGAGGCCGAGCCACCAGGTCCACCCCGCCGCAGGACCTCCCTGCCTCGGTGGGCCCGACGGGGAACGGACCGAAACGCGGTCAACCGGGCCGGGT
>JBBQML010000659.1:0-3493 GCA_038328885.1 Verrucomicrobiota bacterium
CGTCCCCGCTACTTCGACCACGGCCTGCGCAACCTCTTCCTCTGGCTCGATCGTCTGCACAAATTGGCGGAGTGGTTCAGCCGCAAGGGGCTTCACCCGTTCCGCCGGCGCGCACTCCAGCGGTGCGAGGAATGGATGCTCGAGCGCTTCGAGGGGTCCGACGGCTTGGCGGCGATCTTCCCGGCGATGCTCAACTCGGTCATCGCTCTGAAGGCCCTCGGCTATCCCGCCGACCACCCGGTACTCAAGCGCGAACTCGCGCAGTTGAAGCGCCTGGAGCATGAGGAAGACGACACGATCCGCATCGAGCCTTGCTTCTCGGCCGTCTGGGACACGGCCATCGTGACCATCTGCCTGCGCGAATCCGGCCTGCCGGCGGACCACCCGGCCTTGCAGCGAGCCTGCTCGTGGATGATGGACCGCGAGATCCGGTTCCGCGGCGACTGGCACCACAAGAATCCGGTCGAGGTCGAACCCTCCGGCTGGGTGTTCGAGTACAACAACAAGTGGAACCCGGACGTGGACGACACTGCCATGGTGTTGCTGGCCTTGCGGCAGGTGCCGACGGCCGACCGCGCCCGACGCGACGCCTCGTTCCGCCGCGGCTACCACTGGATGCTCACGTTCCAGTGCAAGGACGGCGGCTGGGCCGCCTTCGACAAGGACTGCACCAAGAGCATCCTCGAGAAAGTGCCCTTCGCGGATCACAACGCGATGCTCGACCCCGAGTGCGTCGATATCACGGCTCGCATCCTGGAGGTGATGGGGCTGGAGGGGGTCGGACTCGACCACCTCCAGGTGCAGCGGGCTCTCGGTTACATCCAGCGGTCACAGGAACCCGACGGCTCGTTCTTCGGTCGCTGGGGCGTCAACTACATCTACGGCACCTGGCAGGTCCTTCGAGGAATGAAGGCCCTCGGCTACGACATGTCCGCTCCGTGGTTGCTGAGGGCCCGCGATTGGCTGGAGAGCGTCCAGCACGCCGACGGCGGATGGGGTGAACGGTGCAACACCTACGACGACCCGGTCTTCAAGGGCCAGGGACCCAGCACTCCGTCCCAAACCGCCTGGGCGACGATGGGCTTGTGCGTGTTTGACGAACCCGATCGGCCGAGTCTCCAGCGAGGCATCGAGTTTCTCGTCAACATGCAGAACGAGGATGGCTCCTGGAGCGAGGACGAGACCACCGGCACGGGTTTCCCGCGGGTTTTCTACCTCAAGTACGACATGTACCGGAACGCCTGGCCGCTGCTGGCAATGGCCACCTACCGCCGCCTCCGCGAAGCCCACGCCCGGGCCGGCAACGGACACCATCCGCCCACCGAGCCAATCGAGCCCTCGATCATCGGGGCGCGATGACACGCCAGCCCGGCCCGTGGCTGATCTGCTTCGCCGTGCGCGAGGAGGCGGACCCGTTCCGCCCGAGGTGTCCCGTCGGGGCCGAAATCCTCGTTACGGGCATGGGGCCTTCGGCGGCCACGGCGGCCATCGACCCGGTGCTCGACCGTCTGGGACCGGCGCTGGTACTCACCTGCGGTTTCGCGGGCGGGCTCAACCCCGCGCTCCGCCGCAGCACCGTGCTGCTGGACGCCGACCCCGGCTTCCCACTGGTCACGGCGCTGACTGCGGCCGGGGCAGTGCCGGCTCGCTTGGTCTGCCGTGACCGGGTGGCGGTGACGGCCGGGGAGAAGCAACGCCTTCGGGAGGAGACCGGGGCCGATGCCGTCGAGATGGAATCGGGCGTGATCCGCGAGTTCTGCCGCCGGCGCGGCATCACCGCGGCCACCTTGCGGGTGATCTCCGACGAGGCCGGCGAGGATCTGCCCGTCGATTTCAACGCGCTCATGACCCCTGGGGGTGGTCTGAATTTCGTGGGGCTCGCCGCTGAGTTGCTTCGAGCTCCCGACAAGATCCGAAACCTGCTGCGATTGCGACGCCACACCCTGGAGGCCGCCGTGGCTCTGGCCAGGGTCCTGGTGCGCGGCCTGCCCTCGGGTTGATCCCGAAATCCTCGCGGCACGGCGCGGGGCTCGGCGCGGCCGCCTCCGGTCGAGGCGATTCAATGCCCTCCCGTCACCGTGTAACCCTGCCGCCGCAAGTCCTCCGCCAGGTCACGCTCCATCTCCTGGGCGACCGCGAAGGGCATCGGGTTCAGGTACGTGAACAACTCGGGGAGGAGCCGCCGGCCGTAGTACCGAACGAAAGGCGAGGACTTATACCCCGCAAGATGGTTCTCCAGGCGTTCTTCGGGCGGCAGGCCGGTCATCCCCACGTAGACACAGGGCTGGCTCGGGTCCCGGTCGGGATTGGCCGCGCGCACGTCCCTCCGACGGGCAACCCGCGGGTCGAGTTCCACGACGTAAACGTGGTGGTGATAGCCCGGCGCCCCGGGAGAAGGCCCTCGCCGTCCACCGGGCCGCGGCCGTCTGGCGCGGAGTCCGGCCACGACTTCACGTAGCAGCGCGGTCCGCCCAAGGCAACGGGATCCTTGGGGGCGCCGGCCCCGTTGACGATCGTCCCCACTGACTTGCAGGGAGGCGCCGGGGCCGCTTGACTCGTCCAACCCCGGACCCTCCCAGGACCCGGGCACCTTTCACCCCAAACCCCCGCCACACCATGCGCAACCAACCCCAGAACGTCCGTGCGTCTGCCCGGTCCTCCCGCGAGTCCCGCACCGCCACCTCGACCCGACGTGGATTTCTTCAGACCACCGCGCGTGCGACGGCGGTGTCCGCACTGGCCGGCGTCGCGCTACCTCACGTTCACGCCGCCGCCAGTGAGGGCACGGTGCACCTCGCCCTGATCGGTTGCGGCGGCCGTGGCAGCGGGGCCGTGGCCAATGCCATGTCGGCGGGGGGACTGGTCCTCGGTGACGATGGCGGAACCCAACGGGCCAAAAGTTCGGGCGCGGGCGGTCCCATCGAGCTCGTGGCCATGGCCGATATCCGCCAGGACCGGCTGGACCAGGCCCACCAGACACTCACCCAGGCGCTCGGCGACCGCGTAAAGGTGCCGAAAGAGCAGCGGTTCCTTGGATTCGACGCCTACCGTCACGCCATCGACTGCCTCCGTCCGGGCGACGTGGCGATGCTCACCACCCATGCGGCGTTCCGGGCGCCGCACCTCGAGTACGCGGTCGAGAAGGGCGTGAACGTTTTCATGGAGAAAAACTTCGCGGCCGACCCCGGAGGCATTAAGCGCATCCTCCGGGCGGGCGAAGCGGCCGAGAAGAAGAACCTCAAAATCGCAGCGGGCCTGATGTGCCGCCACTCCTCCGCGCGCCAGGCGCTGATCCAGAAGATCCGCGAAGGGGCGATGGGCGAGGTCCAGCTCATCCGCGCCTACCGCATGGATCCTGGCTACCAGATGGGACCGTTCCCGCGTGGCCAGAACGAGCTGTTCTGGCAGTTGAGCCCGGGCCACCCCTACCAACTCCTCTGGTCCTCCGGCGGTGTGTTCATCGAGTTGATGATCCACCAGATCGACGAGTGCT
>JBBQML010000660.1:0-3487 GCA_038328885.1 Verrucomicrobiota bacterium
GGCTTCGCAACTTGGCCTTGCGGGCCGACACCATCGCGATCTCCGCCATCGCAAAGACGCCGTTCACGAGAAGGAGCAGAAAGATGATGGTGATCTCGAAGGCGACTTGGTTCATTGCATAATCATCCGATCAGGAGAGGCACGGCATCGGCCGGGGCAAGTACGCGCACCGGGCCGGGTCCACTAACGGGATAGTGCCGAACGTTGCCGGTTACGAGGGTCTTTTCGTCGGAGGCCGCGGCGATTTCGAGGAGCATTCGGTAATTCTTTCGGTGGAAACGAAGTCGCGGGCACCATCCACCCCCACGGAAGGGCGAGGTTGGCAGAGCGTGTCAGTAAGAAATCACCCGCCCGCCGGTCATCCTATCGATGCGGAGGTGGTTGAACCTGGGGTTGCGAGGGATCAGATTAATTGTGGACTGCAATGTGATATTATGTAGATGTTTGTTATGGCAACGACAGCAATCCAGATCGCCAAACCAGAACTCGTCGAGCGAGCGGCTGAGCTCCAAAGGCAGGTCGCGGAGATGCAGGGGGAAATACACGCACTCCTCCAGAGTACCGGAAGGCTTCAGGTCGTCCTCCCGGAGCTTCACGATGAAGCCAGCGGGCGGATCCATGCACAAAGGCTCGCCACCTACTGGGCGTGCGTCTCAAGCGGCTCGTCGAGGGGCTGCAACTCCACTACAAGGCCCTCCATCGAAACCCGTCAGCCGCGGCTGTCCAGCCTGCGTTGAAACCGGTAAAGCGATCCATGGAGATTCTCCAGGATTTCTTCCACAAACCTGAAACGGTGCGGGTGTGGCTCAACACATCCCAACCGGACCTCGACGGGTGTATCGCGCTGGAAATGATCCTGGCGAACAACGCCAACGCGGTGCTGCGGATTCTCGAAAACGCCGCTGCAGGTGTGCCCGTGTAATGCTGCCCCTCCTTCAACTCAACTCGCCGCCGCGCTGAAACGTGCCAGCCTTGTTTCGCTGGGCAAGCGCTTCTCGCGACGTGGGAGTTCGAGCTCTTTGGCGGGGTTGTGGCGGAGGACGTTCTGCCAGGTCAACCACCTCCGTGAATGTCCGCTCAGATTGTCAAATGTCAGTGTTTGACCCCATTGCCTTCCGCCCCATGAGGGAAGGCCGTCACCAGCGGATTCCCAGGTAGCCGCCCGCGGTCATCCGAGACGCAGCTTCCGCGACTTCGTTCCCGTGGATTTGGATCTCGGGCCAGTTCGTGGTCGGTAGAACCAGGATGGCGAGCGTGCGACCGCGAAGGTCCTGCTGGTACCGGAGGTTCTTGTCGGTGGTGATGAAACGGTCAAAGCGCCCCTCCGCCGCTGCCAGCAGATCGCCGTTCCGAAAGTTCGCCCACCCCTCGGCGTAGGCCGTCGAGACCTTGTGGTCCGGGAAAAAGCGCCGCAGAGGAACGGGCGTGCCCTGATCGAAGAGGATTCGCATGCCGGCGGCGGTTCAGGCCACGGATTCCGCCAGCGTCTCCTCCGCGTGCCGCAGCACCGCCAAAACCTGCTCCCGGGTGACGCCGGGGAACCATTCCAGGAAATCCACGATCCGCGCCCCGCCCTCCAGGTTCTCGAACAGCGCCCGAACCGGCACCCGGGACCCGCGGAAAACCCACGCCCCGCTCACCTTCCCCGGGGTTCTCTCCACTGCGGTGCATTGGCTCCAATCCAGCATGCCCGGATCCTAGCTTGCCGGCTTCTTGGCGACAAGCGCTGGGCAAACGGCCTCCCGGCCTGTCGTGCAGCACGTTCTGCCGACTCATCCCCTTGGCGAAGACGGCCGCTTGGCTGGCGTGGGACAGTGGGGTCAAGTCAGAATGGCGCTTAGATAAGTCCTAAAACTCTCTTGCTCAATGGTTTGCGGCGACGTGCATCAGGCAGCGTTCCGAAAATCATCTGCCGGGTGAGTTTTTGCATCCGGTCCAGTGTCGATGCCACCTCGCGCCAGCCTTCGATGGCTTCCCGCAACGCGCCAAACTGCTCCTTCGCCACCGCCACGGCCACGGTCTTTCCTCGAACTTTTAGGGTCCACTGATAGCAGGGGCCGCCGGCTCCAGGGCCCCGGTCCTGAACGTAGCCCTGACTGATCCATCCCACTTGGTTGAGTCGGGCCCGGAGCAGGTCGTACTCCTTACGTATTTTTGGAAGATCGGGTTTCGGATCGAGTTTCATTGCCAAACGAAGGTACTCCATGGGTCAATAGGGCGGTACTACTACCGCCCGAATTGGCATCCCCCCCCTATGGAAACCCCGTTCTTTCCCGGCATGCGCGCTCACCTCGCCGGCTTTGGCCGACGCGTCGACAAGGTCCGCCAAGCCACCCTCTCCCAGCTCGAGGAATTCTTCGGCTCCGTCTTCCCCCCGCACATGCTCTCCCAGGCCGAGGACGGTCGTAACAGCCGGGAGCGCATCTTCCCCATTCGGCGCACCTTCTGGGGGCTCCTCTTCCAGGTCCTGACCCCCAACACCTCCTGCCGAGAGGTTACGATTCAACTCCGCGCCCTCCTGGGTCTGCATTCCGAGAGGCAGATCGAGACCGCCTCCAGCGCCTATTGCCAGGCGCGCAGCCGGTTGCCCATCGGGCGTCTCGAGGAGGGCCTTCAACGCAGCGCGCAAGTGGCCGACCAACGCTCCGGTCAACACGGTCGCCTGGCCGGTCGTCCGGTGAAGGTCGTCGATGCCACCACCGTGCAACTGGCTGACACAAAGGCCAACCAACTCCGCTATCCCCAACCGAGCACGCAGAAGCGCGGCTGTGGATTTCCGGTGATGAAGATGGCTGCCCTTTTCTCGCTGGCCAGCGGCGCGATTCTCGCCGTCGCCCGTGAAAGTCTCCACTGGCATGATCTTCGCCTGTTTCGCCGGATGTGGTCCTGGCTCCAGAAGGGGGACATCGTTCTGGGGGATCGCGCCTTCGGGGACTATGTCAGTCTTGCGCAACTTCCCGCCAGGGGCGTTGACTTGGTCTGCCGGCTTCACCAGGGCCGCAAGATCGACTTTCGTCGGTGTGAACGCCGACTCGGGGTCCGTGATGCGATCTTCCGCTGGAGCACGCCACCGAATCGCCCAAAGTATCTTACCAAGAAGCAGTTCGCCCGCTTGCCGTCGTCCATCTGCGTTCGCGTCATCCGCACCCAGTTCACGATCCCGGGATTCCGCACCAAGAGCGTCGCGCTGGTGACGACGCTCCTGGACGTCGAGAAGTATCCAGCCCACGAACTGGCTGCGCTCTACTTGCGCCGCTGGCGTCTGGAGCTGTGCTTTCGTGACCTCAAAACCACCATGGGAATGGAGCAACTGCGCTGCCATTCACCGGCCATGGTGCATAAGGAAAGTCTGGCTTTTCTCATTGCCCACAACTTGATCCGGATGGTCATGGCCGACGCTGCGGGAATTCATCAGGTGCCTCTGGAGCGGATCAGCTTCAAGGGCTCGGTGGACGCGGTTCGTCACTTCAGCGCGGCACGAGCTCAG
>JBBQML010000661.1:0-3487 GCA_038328885.1 Verrucomicrobiota bacterium
CGAAGCCGCCTCCCGGGGGGGCTCACCGGCACCCGCCGTCGCGCCCCGCGCGTCCCCGCCCTCGGCGGCCCCCCGACGCGGTTCGCGGAGGAAGACGGTGAGAATGAGAGCCACGATCAACCCGCCCCCACCGAAGATGTAAAAGCCCCACCGCCAGCCGTGGTGCACCGCGAACCAGGCGCCCAGCCAACTCCCGATCACGGTGCCGGCATACACGCTCGACTGGTGAAGGGACATCGCCCGGGACCGGGTCCGGCGGGAATGGTAATCGCTGACCAGCGACATCGAGGCTGGGAAATAAAACGTCTCGCCCAGGCCTTCCAGCGCCCGGACGGTGACGAACTGCCAGAGCTTCGAGCACCATCCGGTCATCACGGTGACGAAACTCCAGAAAATGCACCCCCCCAGGATCAGGTGCCGCCGCGAGAATCGGTCCGCCACGTACCCCGCGAAGAGGGCCGTGGAGCCGTACACATAACCGAAAGCCGACCAGATCAGGCCGAGCTGAGTCTCGCTGAAACCAAACTCCCGCTTCAGTTCCGGCAGAACCGCCGAGATGGCCTGGCGGTCGGCGTAGTTGAAGAAGCAGATGAACCAGAGCATCCCCACCACCCACCATTTATAGGTGGCCGACGGTGGCTGCTCGGCGGCCGCGCTCATCACACGCCCAGCGCGGCGAGGCAGGCCCGGGTCCCGGCCACCACCTCGGCATACCTCGCCCTCGTGGCCGTGGAGATCCACGGCTTGAGCACGCCAACCGGACGGCCCCGGCCTTCCATGGCGGCGGCCACATCGAGGGGGAACTGCAGACCGGCCAACTCGCCCGCGAACGTGGCCACGCGTCCGGCGGCCACCGCCGCGGCCGGGGCGTCCCCGGCTTCGACGGCCCGCAGAGTGGCCAACACGAGCTCGGGGATCGCGTTGGCCAGGCCGCTGACGACCCCGCGTGCTCCGAGGGCGAAGGCCTCGGGAATCCGCGTGTCCGCCCCGGTGATGAGCACGAAATCCTTCTCCCGGGCCAGGCCGGCGAGTTCGCGGTGGTACTGGAACTCCGCCCCGCTTTGCTTCAGCGCCACCACGGGCACGCGGTCGCACACGGCCGCGATGGTCTCGAGGGAGAGCCGCTGGCCCGTGCGCTCGGGGAAATTGTAGAGCATCAGCGGCAGTTCCGCCGCCTCGGCCCCGCGCACCATGAACTCCACGATGTCGGCCTCGGAGGAGGCGAAGTACCACGGGGGCAGGAGCGAGATCGCCGCGGCTCCGCAGGCCCGTGCCGCCGCCCCCAGGACCGTCACGCGACGGGGGCTGGTGTCGCTGCAGTTGGCGATGACCGGCCAGCCCGGCGCGGCGTTCGCCACGGCCTGAAGAACCTGGATCCGCTCCTGGACGTCCAACTGCACAAACTCCCCGGTGCTGCCAAGGGCCATGACACCGTCGGCACCCGACTCCTGGAGGAATTTCACCTGCGAGCCCACTTCCTCACGCAACGGCGTGCCGGAGGCATCGGTGGGCGTCCAGAGTGCCGGAAAGAGACCGTTCCAACGCGGGATCATTAAAAGGCCTTGGGGTGCAACGAATGGCTCCGCCTCCGCGTCGGCGCGCCATGAGGCGACCGAAAGCGGGACCGGGCCGGGCAGGCGGCTGAACTCAAGCCACGGCGCGAGGCGATTTCGCCGTGCGGATCAGGTGCACCATCTCGTCCATGAGCACCAACCGCTGACGCTTGAAGAGTTCAATGCTCTCGTCGCACTTCGGCTCGATGTTCTCATCAGCCAAACGGATCTGGTGATCCACTTCGCGGTACTTGGCCATCAATTCCTGAAACCTCGAGTCCGAAGATGACAGCCGGTTGATGTCTTCCCGATATTCCGGGAGTTCGTCAGCAAGGTGGTGAAACAGGTTGTGCATAGGCCGGGAAAAGTGACGCGCGATTGATAATCCGGTGAAGGTGTCGTGACCAGCGAAACATTGCCCGCCTCTCGCCACTTCTTGCTCGCCGGCTGGTCACCCTTTCACCGCGGCGGGTCCCGGCGATGGAATAAGCGTCAGGAGCATCGAGAAAGTCGTCACCGCCTTGAGGCTGTGGGGCGCCTGCGCGGGCATCGAGAGCAGGTCGCCGCCCCGCAGTCGATACACCGTGCCGGCAACGGTGAAATCGGCCTCCCCGGACAGCGCCTGGACGAGTGCATAGTGCGGCGAGGTGTGTTCCGTAAGTTCCTGGTCCGCAGCGAATCCGAAGAGGATGACCCGCACCGAGGGCGTCCGGACCACCGTCCGGCTGACGATGCCGTTGGGCACATACTGCGTCTCGGCGGGCAGAGAGATCTGCCGGGGATCCTGGGAATCAATGAGGGGTTGTTCAGCCATGGTGGGAGTCTCGGTGATGGCCCGCCGGCGAGCCTTGATGCCGGTCAACGTAGCGCGGGATGGGAAAAGCTGCCACCCACGCCCACGATCCAGGACCGGCGACGCCGCAGGCTCAAACCCCGACCCACTTGCGGGTCCTGTTGCTCCGGAGGATCGCGTCGCAGACCTTCACCTCGTGATGACCGTCCTCGACCGTGGCGAACAGGGCTCCCTCCCGGCTTCCCGAGGCGATCGCGGTGTAGACCGCGCGGCAGGTCATCTTGAACGCGTCAGGGAATCCCTCGGCATGGCCGGCCGGGTAATCGGTGAAACCGGCGACGTCCGCGGCGAAGCCCGGCGATCCCCGGAGGGATTCCGCGTTGGCCCCGTCGCGGCTGCCGTAATGGAGGGTATTCGGCTCCTCGGAGTTCCAGCAGGCCGACTTCCTCGCGCCGTAGATCTCCAGCCGCAGACAGTTCTTACGCCCGGCCGCGACCTGGGAGACGTTCACGCTGCCGAAGGTGCCGTTCTCCCACCGGAGCAACACCGCCGCGTAATCCTCCGTTTCCACAGGGTAGGTGGCGTACTTCACCTCAGCACCGGCCCTGGCGTAGGTCTGCACCTCGCCCAACGGCCGCTTGCGGGTCTTGTGCACCGTCTCGAGTTGGGCATAGACCTCCTTGATCCGGGAACCCAGGACGAACGAGGCGGCGTCCATCCAATGGGTGCCGATGTCCGACACCGCGCGCAGGGCGCCCCCCTCCTTCGGCAGCAGCCGCCAGTTATAGTCCGTGTCCTCGAGCAGCCAGTCCTGGAAGTAACTGCCGTTGACGTGGTGGATCGCCCCGAACTCACCGCGCTGGATGGCCGCGCGCAACTGGAGGACGGCCGGATAGAAGCGGATGTTGTAGTTGACGGCAAAGACCTGCTTCGGCCGCGCGGCCGACAATTTCACCAGCCGATCCGTCTCCTTCGAACTCAGCGCCAGCGGCTTCTCGCAGATCACGTGCTTGCCCGCCTGGAGCGCGTCGGCGGCATGTTGTGCGTGCAGCTTGTTCGGGGAGGCGATGTGGACCACATCGACCTCGGGGTGCGTGACCAGTTTCCGGTGGTCGAGATCGGTGATCGCATGGGGGATGCC
>JBBQML010000662.1:0-3485 GCA_038328885.1 Verrucomicrobiota bacterium
GCGGAGCGAAGTCCGCCGCAAAGCGTGAGCGCCCGGGCGTATCCACCACGTTCACTCTGCAACCATGCCGCCCGCGGACGCTCATCCTAAAAGCTCTGCTTCTTCTGACCCCATCTCAGCCACGCAATTCCCGGAATACCCCTTTCTTTCCTCACACCCCTACCATCTGCTGCCGAAGCCCCACCAGGCTGCCCCGTTTCGCCGCCGACACCGCCCGCACCGCCAGAGTTACGCGGGTCTCGTGTCCCATGTCCAGCCGTGCGGCCACCCACTGACGTGAGAGAGTCGTGTGGCTTCGCAGCCACCAGGCCATCACCAACTTCGCCTCCGCACCCTTCGGCAGCGCGCGCAAGGCAGCATCATCCAAGCCCAGACGCTGGAGCGCCTTGTCGAGCCATCGCTCCGCCTCCTGCTCCGTCAAGGCCTGCACCGCCCCACCAGACACGGACTCCGCCCTCCGCGGGCCGAGCACATTCCCCACGCGCTCCAGCAGACGGGTCTTGAAACTCTCCTCGCCCAGATACCATCCCCGTCGAATCCGGGTCCAATCCTGCTCCAGAGTAGCGCGGGCTGTGTGCGTGCGGCACTCCACGGCTCTCCCCTCCATGTAGGACTCATAGCCGCGTCGCGTCCGCGAACCCTCGTCGTTGAAGCCTAGAGATCCCAGCACTCGGTCCACCCGTAGCCACACCGGGCGACTTCCCGGAGGCTTCAGGAACGCCGGGTAACTGCTCCACCGATAGCTCTTGAGCGGCACACCCTCGTTCGGCATCAGCTTTGCACGCACCGGGTTCAAGTGAATGTAGGTGCTGACGACCTGGAAATGCGCCCCCTCCTCCTCATCCACATTCAACGCCTTGTACCGCCCTTGGAACAGATGCCCGTGCAGCCTGTGCCGCGAGTTAAACCGCTGCGTGTACGTGCCCTGCAGCCACTTCATCCCAGCGACCAGATTGGGTTGGGGCGTCTCCAGAAGCAGGTGATAATGATTCCCCATCAGCACGTACGCGTGGACCTGCCAACCCGTCTTCTCACACCCCTCGACCAAGGTCTTGAGAAGCACCTCCCGATCCGCATCATCGCGGTAGATCGCCTCCTGGTGATCCCCGCGACTCATCACATGATAGACTGCTCCAGGGTATTCAATGCGAAGCTTTCGGGCCATCGGAGGCACCGTAGCGATTGGGGAGCCTTCGTCAATTATTTAATTATCGGACCGACCCCTTTCCCTCTGAGGGTAACGCTCAGGCGAGCTTGGGCTTCCCGGCGGCGGGGGGCTCAACGACTGGACGTGCCACGCCACCGCGGGGTCCGGCTTCGGTCAGGTTGCGGTGGCTGCGCCAGAAACGCAGGGGCAGGAGGGCCAGGCCGATGAAGAGCACCTGGGTGAGGTCGAACAGGACCAACCACAGAAACGCGGAATCCATGAAGCCGTAACTGTGGAGGCCGATGCCGAGCATGTTCACCCCGAACCAGGAGAAGGCGGTGATGATGTTGCCGACAATAGCCACCGCCATCAGCACCTTCTCGCTGAAGATCTTCCCCCAGCGGGCGTGGAGGTAGAAGGCGTTCCAGATGACGATGAGGAGGGCCCCGTTCTCCTTCGGGTCCCACCCCCAGAAGCGGCCCCACGACTGGTCCGCCCAGATCCCACCCAGGACGGTGCCAACGAAGCTGAACAGCATGGCGAAGCAGGTGACGCCGTACACCATCCGGCCGAGAGCCTGAGCGCGCCCCGCGCTGAGCGAGGTCGTGAAGACCCCCCTCAGCACGTACAGCACGGCGAGGAACCCGGCCACGAACGTCGCGGAATAGCCGAGCGTCACCACCACCACGTGGGTCGCCAGCCAGAAATTCGTGTCGAGCACCGCCCGGAGCATCTCCATCGTGTCCCCGCTCGTGGCGAGGTTGTGCGCCACGACCAAGGTGGAAAAACCGGTTGCGCCGGCGACCACGATACCGATCCCGTCGCGGTAGAACTTCTCCAGCGCCAGCCCGAAAATCACCGCACCCCAGCCGATGAAGATGGCCGAGGAGTAGAGGTTGGTGACCGGCGGACGGCCTTCGAGAACCATGCGGTAGACCAGGCCCGCGGTGTGGACCGCCAGCGCCACCCATCCCAGGGCAAGCCCGCTGAGCCGCAGGGGTTCGCTGCGGTTGAACCAGGAAATGCAGGCGAACAGGAACGCCACCACGTAAAGGGTCATCGACCGGTAAAACGCCTGGAACCGGTTGTAAAACGCCTCGCTCCGACCCTTGGCCACTTCGGCGGCATAGTCATGCGCGGTCAGCCAGGCGTGGTAGCCCGCTACCGCGGCGTCGAACGCCGCGCTGTTCCCCGCGCGGAACGCGTCGTTCATCCCGGCATAGAACTTGATGGGCTCGGCGATCGCACCGCCGCGGGCCGCATCCATCAGCACGGTCCCCGCATTCTGCCAGTCATCCTTCGCGTGGCCGGCCGTGGCCCCGGGGATCATCAGGGGATAGGCGAAGCGGGACACCATCTCGTACCGGGTCAGGTGACTGACCAGCGCGTCCAGCGCGCCCTGGTCAAAAGGTTTCTGCTGCCGTTCCGCCTCCGCCGCCGCCCGCCCCGGACCGATGGCCTTCTCGTACGCCACCAAGTCGGCACCGAACTCTACCGTGCGCTCCGGCTTCAGACTGTTCTTCAGCCGTTGGTAGAGGATCAACCGGTTGTACAGCCCCGAAACCCCCTTCTCGAACGGCGTTTGCTGCTCCGACTTGACGTTCGCCTGGCTGAGACGACGGGTCTCCCGCTCGAGTTCCTCCATGCCGGGAGAGATCTCGGCGAACGAGAAGTGCTTGTCGTCGCGGCTGATTTTCAACAGCGCAATGACTTCCGGGTGATCGATCCGGAAGGTGGGCCGGCTGTCCGCCAATTCCGGCCGGAAGAGCACTTCCTTCAACCACTCGATCGCCGTCAGGCTCAGGACCGCCTTCCCCGTCTGCGCGTCCGTGACGCGGACGCTCTGCTTGGTCCGCAGTTGGAGCAGCGCGTTGCGGGCCACCGAATCGAGCGGTTGGACCCGCCCGTTCAGCAGCACGGGCAGTCGCCCGAACTCCGCCACCTGCTTCTGGGAGGCGGGCGGCGGAAACAAGCCGGACACAATCCAAGCCAGCGCGAGCGCCGCCACGATCCAAGGCAGATAACGTTTCATAAATCGACGAGGCGGACAGTGCCTCAGCATTCCACCGGACGCCAGTCCGGCTTGCTCGGCCTGCATGGCGCCGGTGCATCCAGAAGTTGTGGGTGACCGGATACCAAAGCGCCGCCTCGCCGGGCTCCTCGGCGCACTCCAAGGCGCGCCGCTTCTCCTGGAGTGCGGCGGGAAGCAACGCGCGCCGCCGCTTTGGTACGGCCCACCGCACCGACAACCTGGGGATGCACCGAGCGGACGGCGCGGGGGCGACCTGGGTGGGTTCCGCCCCGAAGCGAGAGCGGACAGATCAGTGATCAGTGATCG
>JBBQML010000663.1:0-3484 GCA_038328885.1 Verrucomicrobiota bacterium
AGTCGCACCGCCCGTTCCGTGGCGCAGCGCTGTGCGGCGGCGGGCAAGCGCTACCAGGCCATGGGCGGGGCGAAAAACCATCTCGTGGTCATGCCCGACGCGCGCATCGATGAGGCCGTCCGCAATATGGTTTCCTCCTGCTTCGGTTGTGCGGGCCAACGTTGCATGGCTGCCTCGGCCATCGTCGCGGTCGGTGAGGAGACCCACCGGCAGGTCTGCGCCCAGCTGGTGGAGGCCTGCGCCAGGGTGGTGTTGGCGGACCCGCTCGATCCGAAGGTTGCGTCCGAGCCGATGGTTCTTGGGCCAGTCATCTCGGCCAAGGCCCTGGCCTTCATCCATGAGATGATCGGCACCGGGGTGCGGGAAGGGGCAAGGCTGCTGGTGGACGGGCGGGGCGTCACGCCGCCCGGGAACGGCCGCGGGCACTTCATCGGGCCCACGGTCCTCGACGGGGTGCGACCGGGGATGGCGGTGCATCGCACGGAGATCTTCGGTCCCGTGGTGGTGGTGCTCCGGGCCGACTCCTTCGAGGAGGCGGTGCAGATCATCAATGGGCACGAGTATGGCAACGGGGCATCGATCTACACCCAGAGCGGCTACTGGGCGCGGCGGTTCAAGCTGGAGGCCGAGTGCGGGATGATCGGGGTGAACGTCGGCATTCCGGCGCCGGTGGCGTACCTGCCGTTCGGCGGCATGAAGGCCTCCCAGCTCTCCGACATCAAGGCGCAGGGGAGGGCGGTGATCCAATTTTTCACGGACGCCAGGGTGATCACCGAGCGCTTCTGGCCGGATGCCTGAGTTCGCGATCCTGCCCTCGATCCCGCCCAGGCCCCGCCATGAAGTACAACGCCGAAAACCTCCTGGTCCGACCGGCCCGTTCCGCCGCGGATCCGGCGCTGCTGCTGGACATCACTCCGGCTCGCGCTGGCTGGGAGTTCATCTCGTTCCAGGTTCGTCGATTTGCCCGCGGTGACACCTGGTCGTTCGCCAGTGGTGATCACGAGCTGGCGCTGGTGGACCTGACCGGGCGTTACACCGTCACCTCGAACCGCGGCGAGTGGTCGGGGGTCGGGGGGCGATCGAGTGTTTTCAGCGGGGGGGCGCATGCGTTGTACCTGCCGCGGGGCACTGAGTTCCGGGTCACGGCGGAGGAGGCGGGTGAGCTCGCGGTGACCTGGGTTCCGACCGACCGGGACCATGAGCCGTGGCTGATTCGGCCGGGGGAGGTGACCCGTTCGATTCGTGGCGGGGACAATGTCAGCCGCCAGATCAACGAGCTCCTGCCGCCGGGTTCGCCGGTTCACCGGTTGGTGCTGGTGGAGGTGTACACGCCCAGCGGCAACTGGAGCAGCTACCCGCCCCACAAGCATGACCGGCACGTGGTCGATCCGGCCAGCGGGGTGCTGCTCGAGGCCGATCTGGAGGAGGTCTACTACTACCGGATCGACCGCCCGGAAGGGTACGCCTACCAACGGGTGTACACCGACGAGTGTTCGCCGCTGCATCAGGCCGGGGAGCCGATCGACGCGCTGATCCGGGCGGAAGACGGCACGGCGGTGTTGGTGCCCGAGGGCTATCACCCCGTGGTCAGCGCCCCGGGCTACACGACGTATTACCTGAACGTGCTGGCGGGCAGCGCGCAGAGCCTGGCGAACCAGGACGATCCGAAATTCGGTTGGGTGAAGCAGACCTATCGTGGGCGGGACGAGCGGTTGCCGCTGTATTGAGGCCGGGGGGGCGGCCAACGCCGGTGGAGCATGCCGAGGCGGTTCCGATGCCAGGGAACCCTCCAGGGCGGGGAAATCGGGCTCGCGGCCCGCGGGGTCGTCCTGCTAAACCCCCGGCGGCCTTCCCGTTCATCCCACCCACCAAGCCACGTCGCCGCCCTTCTTCCCCGCCGCATGGAAAAGTCCCCCCCGCGCTACGACACGGTTCACATGGGCCGGTCCTCGATCGACCTGTACAGCAACGATGTGGGCGCGTCCTTCGTGGACATCCGCAGCTTTGCCGCGTACGTCGGCGGGTCGCCCTGCAACATCAGCGTCGGGGGGCGGCGTCTGGGGTTGAATACCGTGTTGTTGACGGCGGTGGGGCAGGATCCGGTGGGGGATTTCATCCTGCGGTTTCTCGAACGCGAAGGCGTTGTGACGCAGTTCATCCCGCGCAAACCCGGCCGGCGAAGCAGCGCGGTGGTGCTGGGCATCGAGCCCCCGGACCGGTTCCCGCTGGTGTTCTACCGGGACAACTGTGCGGACATCGGCCTCGACATCGAGGACGTGCTGGCGACGCCGGTGACCCAGTGCCGGACGTTTCAGTTTGCGGGCACGAATCTCAGCCAGGAACCAAGCCGGAGTGCGACCCTCTTCGCGGCGGAGACCGCCCGGCAGGCGGGGGTCGAGGTGATGCTGGACATCGATTTCCGGCCCGACCAATGGCATGATCCGCGCGCGTTCGGGGTGGCGATCCGTTCCTCGCTGCGGTTGGTGGACATCGTGCTCGGCACGGAAGACGAATTGAACGCTGCGATGCTCACCGACCCGGCGCACATGGAGCGGACGCGGTCGGTGTCCGACACGAAGGTCCGGGGCAACGTGGACGAGGCGGTGGCAGAGGTGCTGGCGCTGGGGCCGCGGGCGCTGGTGCAGAAGCGAGGCCAGCACGGGGCGCGGGTCCACGTACGCCGGCCCGACCGGGGTGTCGACGTGATCGAGGCGCCGGGCTATCCGGTGGAAATCGCCAACATCCTTGGGGCGGGCGACGCGTTCGCGGCGGGTTTCCTGTATGGCCACCTGCACGGCTGGGGTTGGCGCAAGGCGGCGCGCCTCGGCAACGCCTGTGGCGCGATCGTGGTGACCCGGCACGGGTGCGCGAACTTCATGCCGACGCTCGACGAGGTCCTGGGATTCGTCGCCGGGCGCGGGGGGCTTGATTGAACCGGACTGAAATGAATGCTCGAACCGAACGACTGACGATGGCGCAGGCGCTGGTGAAATTCCTCACGCGCCAGCACGTGGAGCGGGACGGGGTGTCGCAGCCGTTTTTCGCGGGCTGTTTCGGCATCTTTGGCCACGGGATCATCGGTGGGGTTGGCCAGGCGCTGCAGCAGTACCCCGAACTGCGCTACTACCAGAGCCGGAATGAGCAGGCCATGGTCCACTCCGCCGTCGCCTTCGCCAAGATGCGCAACCGGCTGCAGTCGATGGTCTGCATTTCATCGATCGGTCCCGGTGCGACGAACATGATCACCGGGGCGGCGCTGGCGACGATCAACCGCCTGCCGGTCCTCCTGCTGCCGGGCGACATCTTCGCCCGTCGCAACGTGGCGCCGGTGCTGCAGCAATTGGAGTCGGAGCATTCGCAGGACGTTTCGGTGAACGACTGCTTCAAGCCGGTGAGCCGGTACTGGGATCGTCTATACCGGCCGGACCAGTTGCTGACGTGCCTGCCGGAGGTCATGCGCGTGCTCACCAGCCCGAGCGAAACC
>JBBQML010000664.1:0-3481 GCA_038328885.1 Verrucomicrobiota bacterium
AGGGTCCGGATCACGCGGAGATTCTCGGCCGCCCAGGCGTCGTGCACAACCGAGCTTTGTAATGCAAAGTCAGAAAGGTCAAGCCAGACGGTGGCCTGGGATCCGAGGTCGGAGGTCGGAGGTCGGAGATCCGAGATCGGAGGTCCGATGTCGGAGGTCCGAGGTCGGAGGTCGGAGGTCGGAGATCCGAGGTCGGAGGTCGGAGGTCGGAGATCCGAGGTCGGAGGTCGGAGATCGGAGGTCGGAGATCCGAGGTCGGAGGTCAGCGACGCACGCTTCGCCCGGGTCCCGTCCCCTCACTCCCTGCTCCCCACTCCCACTCCCCACTCCCCACGGCGCGAGGCGCCCAGGGCACCGGCGGTTTGACACTCCAGGGGAGGTTCGAAAGACTCCCGTCTTCAATGTCCAAACCGGCGCTGGGACGAGGCCTGTCGGCACTGCTGGGCGGGAAACCGTCCGGGGCCTCCCCGTTTGCCCCGGTCGCGGCTGCCGCCGCGCCCGCGCCGAGCAGTGCCGCCGCTGCGCCCACAGCCGCGAATCCCACCCCGCCAGCCCCGGCCGCCGGTCCGGGCGAGATCGATGAAGTTCCCCGCGTCCGGCAGGTCCCGGTCGGCCGCGTGCGACCTTCCGCGCTGCAACCCCGCCGGGACTTCCCGGCGGAGAGCCTGCGGGAACTGGCCGATTCCATCCGGGAACAGGGCATCCTCCAACCCCTCGTGGTTCGCCCCGCCGGGGAGCACCTGGAACTGATCGCCGGCGAACGACGCTGGCGCGCTGCCCAACTCGCCGGCCTCCCCGAGGTCCCGGTCATCGTCCGGGAAGCCGACGACACCACCGCCCTCGAGTTGATGCTGGTGGAGAACCTCCAGCGCGAGGACCTCAACCCCATCGACGAAGCCCAGGGTTACGCGGAACTGCTGTCCCGGTTCCAACTCACCCAGGAGGCCGTGGCGACGAAGGTCGGCCGAAGCCGGACCGCCGTGGCGAACGCGCTGCGCTTCCTCAGGCTCCCGGTGACCGTGCAGGCCATGATCCGCGAGGGCCAACTCTCCGCCGGCCACGCCAAGGTGATCCTCGGACTGCCCGATCCCGCCGACCAGGCGTCGGTCGCCGCCACCGCGATGGCGAACGGCTTGAGCGTCCGGCAGGTGGAGGAGCTCGTCACCCGACACCTGGCACCGGCCGCGACGCCCTCGACGGCCTCGACGGCCGCCGCGATGCGGGCAACCCCGGCCGTCCCCCTGCGCGACCCGCACGTGGCGTCGCTCGAGGACAAGCTCCGGCAACGGTTGGGCACCAAGGTCACCCTTCGTTACCGGGCCGGACGCGGCCAGGTCGACATCCGCTTCTTCTCCGACGCCGAACTCGAGCGGGTGTTGGAGATCGTGGGCATCTCCCCGGAGTAGCCCCGTCCTGCTGCCGACGCCGATGCATCCCTCCCCTCTTCCGATGACGATGAACACGCCTGAGTTCCGCCAGTCAGCCGCCGCCGCCCTCGAAGGCGCGGCCGGCTGGGTTCCCCAGCTCACCTCCTTTCTCGGCCTCGACGGCTTCGTCGACGAGATCATCGCCGCCGTGGACGAACGGCAGGATGCGAGGAATTACTCCCGGATCCCGACCATCTCCGCGCTCGCCCAGCGCATGGCCGCGGCGGCGGGCCGGAGCACGAACGTGGAACTCGTGACCCTGCGGACGAAGCTCGGTGGCAACGGTCCCATCATGGCCAACGCGCTGGCCGCGTTCGGCGTGAAGGTCACCTACCTCGGTGCCCTGGGCCACCCCACCATCCACCCGGTCTTCGACGAGTTCGCGAGGCATGCCGACCTGCACAGTATCGCCGACCCGGGCCGCACGGACGCTCTGGAGTTCGAGGACGGGAAGCTGCTTCTCGGCAAGATGTTCCCGCTGGCGGAGGTCACCTGGGACGCCATCAAGCAGCACGGCAAGCGGGCCCTGGTCGAGCAGCACCTGGCCTCGGCGTCGCTGGTGGGCTTCCTCAACTGGACGATGCTGCCCTACATGAGCGACATCTGGGAGGCGTTGCAGCGCGAGGTCTGCCCGAAATTGTCGGGGCCGCGGCGTTGGATGTTCTTCGACCTCGCCGACCCGGAGAAGCGTCCGCTGGCGGAACGACAGAGGGCCCTGGAACTGATCACCGGGTTCGAGTCGCATTTCGATTGCATCCTCGGGTTGAACGAGAAGGAGGCCTTCGAAGTGGGCGAGGTGCTCGGGCTCACGGGCTTCGGCCACTCCCGGGCCGACCTCCAGGCCCTCACTCAGGCCCTGCGAAAGCATGTGCCGGTGAACACCATCGTCGTCCACCCCACCCGCCACGCCCTGGCCACCAGCGGCGACACCGTCGATGACGTCGACGGCCCGTTCGTGGCCCGGCCCCTGATCACGACGGGCGCGGGGGACCATTTCAACTCCGGGTTCGTGCTCGGGAAGTTGCTCGGGCTCACCAACGGGCAGGCGCTCCTCTGCGGCGTCAGCACCAGCGGATTCTATGTCCGCACCGGACGGAGCCCGTCGGTCGCGGACATCGTCGGTCTGATGCGCAACTGGCCGACGGCATGATCCTGCCCATTCTCTGCTACGGCCATCCGGCCCTCCGCCAGAAGGGCGCCCGCGTCCAGAAGGTCGACGCGGCCCTTCGCCAGCTCGTGAGCGACATGTTCGACACGATGTACGAGGCCCACGGGGTGGGGTTGGCGGCGCAACAGGTCGGACACGCTCTGCAACTCACCGTGCTGGACATCCGAGGCATCAAGGACCGGCCCTCGACGCTGACCATGGACGGCCGGGAAGTGGACCCGGAGGGTTTCATGCCGCTGGTGCTGATCAACCCCGAGCTGCGGCCCGAGGAGGAGTTGTTCGCCGGCCCGGAAGGCTGCCTGAGTTTTCCTGAGATCTACGCCGAGGTTGTCCGGCCCTCGTTCGTCTCAGTGCGGGCCATGGGGCTGCAAGGTCAGCCGCTGGTCTTTCGCTCTGGGGGCCTGCTGGCAAAGGCCATCCAGCATGAGGTCGACCATCTGAACGGGATCCTTTACATCGACCGGATGACCCGGGAGGAGAAGGCGCTCATCCGGACGGAACTCGAGGTGTTGATGGCGGAAACGAAAGCCGCACTCGAGGGCCCCCCGGAAGCCGAGTCCCGACCCCGCCGCCTGCGCACCAAGCGATAGGGCCTCGGGGGACCTCGGCGTGGGGAGTGGGGAGCGGGGATTGTCGATTGGGGGGACGCCGGTGCCGGGGCACCCGATCACCGATCACTGATCACTGATCTGTCCGCTCTCGCTTCGGGGCGGAACCCACCCAGGTCGCCCCCGCGCCGTCCGCTCGGTGCATCCCCAGGTTGTCGGTGCGGTGGGCCGTACCAAAGCGGCGGCGCGCGTTGCTTCCCCTCCTCTCTACCCACAGAAAATCATTCTAGACATATCGCCCCCGGTGCGGCAGGGTCCGTCGCGTGCTCGATGCGGTA
>JBBQML010000665.1:0-3480 GCA_038328885.1 Verrucomicrobiota bacterium
CGCCTGAGCGCGGACCCGGTCCGGGAACTTCTTCAGCGAGGCCCGCCAAGCTGCCGGGCTGCTGCCCGCCGCCTGCAGGAGCAATCGACCCCACAGTTTGCTCGCGCTGGCTCCGAGTGCGGCGAGGGAGGTGCGGAATTCGTCCTCCCAAGTCTGCCAGAAAATCCTCTCGCCGTCGCCGAGTGCGACCAGGACGGTTTCAGCGTGCCGCGGCGGCAACACAATGCCCGAATTGGCCCGCGTATTCCGGATCATGATTTGACCCAGCAGACGCCTCAATTCCTGCGGCTCACGCGGCTGCCGCGGGCGGTCTGGATCGATGAACCGGGCCCGGAACTCCTTGGGAGAGGGAAACTGTCCCGGCTGCAGGAGTGTCACCAAATTATAGAGCTCCTCAAGAGAGTTCTGCACCGGCGTGGCGGTGAGCAGGAGGAGGTACTGGCGCGGCAGAAGATTCACCGCCTGCCAGGCCTGCGAGGCACGATTCCTCAGGTAATGCGCCTCGTCCACCACGAGGGCATCCCACGGGGTCTGCCGGGCGAGTTCCAGATGAGCGGGCTGTTTCAAGGTGTGCAGGCTGGCGACCACCCCTCCCTTCGAGTTCCAGAACTGCGAAGCATCCTCCCTCACCGCGCGCTCATTGGTGGTTCGAACGGCCAGTCCGAACTTGTCGGAAAGCTCCTCCGCCCATTGATCGACCAGCGACGGCAGTGTCAGAACGAGAAATCGTTTGGCCAAGCCCCGCGTGATCAATTCCTTGAGCACAATCCCGGCCTCGATGGTCTTTCCCAGACCCACTTCGTCCGACAGAAGCGCCCTGCCCTTGAGCGGACCCAGCACGCGAAGCGCGGTGCGAACTTGATAGTCCAGTCGCTGGATCCGGCAGTTTGCCAGACAAAGCAGGTCATCAGACTGGTTGGAAACCCACCACAGGGCGGCCCTTTCCTTCAGTTGCAGCGCCGTGAGGTCAGTGACCGGGAGGGTTGTATCCTGAAACTCGATGCCAGGCAATCTCACCAGAATGCGCACGGGCGGCACAGGGAGTGAGGGGCGCTTCGTGGCAGGCGTCGATTCCAGGCGCTTAAGCGTCTCCCGCTCCCGGACCTTCGCCGCGGCCGCCGCCCGTTCTGCACGCTGCCGCCGCTCCTCGGCGTGCCGTTTCACGGCCTCCTGTCTTCGCTCCTCCTGCTCGCGATCCTTCTCAGCCCGGCGCCGCTGGCGCTCGGCCTCCGCCGCCCAGAAGTCGTTCGACCGCATGGCGGGTTGTGCAGCCAGCTGCTTGATCGGCGGTGGATGACGCTGGAACCAGGCATCGGCCATGGCCTTGATCCCGGCAATCCACTCGATCGTGGGTGACACTTTCGGGTCGTGGGTCCACTCCACCATCCCGTCCGTCTCCCCATGGTGACCGCGCGCTTCTCGCCGAAAGGTCCGCGTCCCGGTGGCAATCACCCGATGCTTGTCCAACCAATTCGCCAACGCGTTGGTCAGATCATGTTCCGACGCATCGGTAGCGATCGAACTCTCGGTCTGTCCAGCGGCGTTCGTCAGTGTCCAGCGAAGACTCCAGGGAGCGGTGCAGGTGACCGTGCCACGAAAGCCAACCCCATCATCGTCCCGCCCGCGCCACTCAAAGACCGTCACCAAGTCGATCGTATCAAAGCACACGTGGAGGTTCCAAAGCGGGCCCGAGCCGATTGTATCTGGATGAGGCGGCACCTTCAGCAGCAAAGCGGCCAGGCGATGACAGGCGACGCATGCAAGTTGCGACGGGTTGGACCGGTTTGCCTCATCGCCGGAGACAAACTGAGCGAAGAGAGACGTGATCCGCCCCAGCAACCGCCACCCCTCATCGGCGTCGGATTCATGAAGAAAATGCCAGGCTGATTCGGGCCTCGCCTCGCCCAACGGACGATCCACCCGCAGGTGGATATCCAACGGCGCGTCCTCACCTTCTGGCAGGCGCTTGCGGATCCTCTTGACCAAGGCGTGCGCCGACATCCCCGATTCCCCGCAGTGGTCCTCGCCGACAAGGCCGAGGGTCTCGATCCGCCACTCCAAGGTGCGAAAAGTGATGAACGCGCTGATCTTCGATGGTTGCAAATGCCCTTCGGCAAACGGCGTGTCCTCGCCAGCTCGGCGCCAAGCGAACCTGATCATGCCTGCAGGAACGTCCAGAGTGACCAGGAGGGCGTGATTCGGCGGTGGGGTCGGCATGCGTCGCAGGAAATCTCGATGGGAGACGAAAGGAGAATGGGCTTGGCAAGGCAACTGTCTTGGTGCGCCATCTGCCGCACCATTTTGACGCACGCTCTTGCTGTATGCGCCCCCCCCCCAACGTCGCTCTCAGGAGCCTTACCCTCATCAGCATGACTTTCTTCGCAACTCGCGCCGGTAATTCGCATTTCGTCTTCGTCGGCCTCATGTCAGCCGGTCTCTGCTTCGCCGCCCCCGCCTACGATTTCTTCATCTGTGCGACCCTGAATCGCAACTACGTGGTCGGATCCAAGATCGTCACCACCAACGGCGTCTTTCAGCGCGACGCCTCCCAGGGCTGGGTCCACATGGGATACAACGACACGACCCTCACGGGTGTCGCGTTCGATCCCCGCGACCGCCAGGTCATCTACACCTCCGCGCTGAACGGTTGCTGGCGCACCCTCGACGGCGGCCGAACCTGGCAGATCAATACCGGCTGGGAAATCACCGAGGGCCGCGATGTGGCGGTCGATCCCAACGCACCGGACCACGTGTACCTCGCCTTCGTCAACGGCGTCGCCGTCTCCACCGACCGCGGGCAGACGTGGGTTCGGCGCGAAAACGGTCTGCCCGTCCGGGGCAAGTATACGCAAACGATCAAGGTCGACCGGACCCGGCAGGGGCGCGTCCTCGCCGGATGCGAGACGGGCATCTATCTGACGCGCGATGGAGCCAAGCGATGGAAGCGCGTGCTCGCCACCCGCGGCACCGTCAACGATCTGCAGCAATCCTGGCACGACCCGAAGATTTGGGTCGCGGTGACGCAGGATGACGGCGCGTGGGCGTCGCAGGATAACGGCGATTCCTGGAGCCAGTTTCCGACGGTTCCCACAACCGATACCCTCTACAACATCGCGATGGACCCGACGCGTCCCCAATACCTGGCCATCGGCAGCTGGGCGCAAGGCGTGCTCACCACAGAGAATGGCGGAAAAAGCTGGCAGTCCCGCAATGCCGGTCTGCCGGAGCCCTCGCGAGTCTGGCGGGTCGGCATCGAACCAGGCACCGGACGGCTGCTCGCGAGCGTCGTCGGTCAGACGCTCTTCGCGTCGGACGATTTCGGCCGTACCTGGACGCGCGAGGCGCTCGACGGCTCCCGGGTCAATGCCTTCATCACCATTCCCCGGTGAGAGGCCGCCTTCCCCTTGTAGGCGGGCTCGCCGAGCCCGCAGGATTGGCTTCGCGCGCGGAGCCCCATCTTCGCCATCCCTTGAGACAGGC
>JBBQML010000666.1:0-3478 GCA_038328885.1 Verrucomicrobiota bacterium
CCTCCTGCGCGTTGTGGCGAGTATCTTTCGCGAAACCTCCCCCCGGGACATCACCCCCCGCGTCGACGCGGCCGCCAGCCTCTGGCCGATCCAGGGGGACGCCACCCAGCTGCACCAGGCGTTCCTCAACCTGTGTTTGAACGCGCGGGACGCCATGCCGGAGGGCGGCGTCCTCACGATCCGCGCGCGGGACCTTGTGCTGGACGCCGACGCCGCCAGCGCGATCGTCGGGGCGCGGCCGGGGCCGTATGTTTGCGTCAGTGTCACCGACAGCGGCACGGGCATCGCGGTGGAGCATCTCGATCATATTTTCGACCCCTTCTTCACCACCAAGGAGGTTGGGAAAGGGACCGGGCTCGGCCTGGCCGCGGTGCTGGGCATCGTCCGCAGCCATGGCGGTTTCGTGCAGGTCCACAGCCAGCTTGGCGAGGGGAGCACGTTCGATTTGTTTTTTCCGGCGGTTCCCGACGACGCGCCTGCCGCGGATCCGCCCTTGCCGGCGGCGACGATCCCGCGCGCGAAGGGCGAGTTGGTACTGGTGGTGGATGATGAGGCCGCCGTGCGGGAGGGGTTGCGACGGAGCCTGGAGGCACACGGCTACGAGGTCCTCCTGGCCGTGGACGGGGCCGACGGTCTGGGCGTCTTCGCCCGGCACCGCAGCAAGGTCCGGGTGGTGCTCACCGACATGATGATGCCGGTGATGAACGGGGCCGAGATGCTCGCGGCGCTCTGGCAACTTGCGCCGGGGCTGCCCGTGGTCGGCATGACCGGGCTGGCGGACCGCGTCACCGTCCGTGGGTTCGACCAACTCGACCTCCCAATCCTCCTGAGCAAGCCGTTTCCCCCGGAGGATGTGCTGTCCGCGCTGCACCGGCTCTTGTCCGGGAAGCCGCGGACGTGCTGATGACGGGGGCGACAGCGGTCCCCGGTCTCAGATGCAGATCCGCCGGAGGGGCCCGCTGGTTTGGGCGAGCCGTGCGATGGGCTGCATGGGAGCACTCAGTGACGGCTCGGATGCAACGGAACCCTCCGGAAATCCCACTGCCGAGCCCGAACGGGAGCCGCCGAGCCGCCTGGGCGGGGAATCGCCCATTGACTTCGGTTGGTGGCGCCTGTTGGCATGCAGAAGTGACCCTGATTGCCAGCGTTCGAGAGGCCTCGTCCCGGCCCGGGGCGGGAAGATCCGAGGGGTGATGAGGCGGTTAGCGGACATCCAACCGGAAAGTTCAGCCATGCACGAAGAAGACTGCGCAGCGCAGCGTGAGATGAGGGTCATCCCGGCGACGGGGAGGCGGGTGGCCTCGCGCGGATTCACCCTGATCGAGTTGCTGGTGGTGATCGCCATCATCGCGATCCTGGCCTCGATGCTCCTGCCGGCCCTCGCGAAGGCGAAAGCCCAGGCCCACAAGTCACTTTGTGTCAGCAACTCGAAGCAGTGGGGCGTCGCGGTCACGCTGTATGCCCTGGATCAGGACAACTCGTTCCCGGACAACGCGGGCGGGTTGGGGTTGAGCTGGATGATGCCGAGCATGAGCAATTTCTGGAACGGCTACCTCATCCCCAACAAGCGCACGACCCGGAACGCCTCCCGCGCCGCCAACAACGTGCTCTTCTGCCCCACCGACTTGTGGCACCGCGAAGCGGAACGCGGCATGATCACGTCGGACAACACGGCCCAATTAATGGGATACTTCTGGCTTCCCGGGCGGAGGGACAACGACAGCGATGTGACCTCCATGGCCAAGGGGACGGCCGATTGGTTCTTTAAAAAGAAGATGGGTGGCCCGTTCGCCTCGGCACCGATCCTGATCGACCGCCTGCAGGGCATCGGGCCGGGTGCGACGAACATGTACGACTCGCGCCTGAGTTGGGTCACCGACTTCGAGGGCAAGAGGGTGCTCACGGCGGTGCATCGCCGTCAGGGCGGGGCCCCGGACGGCGGCAACTTCCTGTTCGAGGACGGCCACGTCTCCTGGTACTCGGGCAGGAAGGTGGGGCTCGGTGCCGGGGGCGGATCGATCGGGAACTGGCAGTGCTACTTCAAGATCCCGATCGCGGACGACCCGGTGCGGTAACCCTCGGTGGTCGCTCCGCGACCCGACCCGAATCGGCGCACCAGCTTCCATGGGCCGTTGGCCTGGCGGAAGGAGAGATCGGGTCTTCACTCACCGGAAAGCTGTGGATGCACCGCCCCTCGGGGGCCGGGAGAATCGTTCTGGCCGCCGGTGGATTTGCCTCTATTCTGACTACCGACATGACCTTGCAAGGACAGATTCGACTGGCCGGTGGTGCGGTATTTCTCCTCGCTTTGGCCATTCTGGCAGGTTCGGGGACCTACATCGTCCAGCCGGGCTACCGCGGGGTCCGGGTCACCCTGGGCAACGTGGCGGCGAGATTTCTTCCCGAAGGATTCGGCATCAAGGCCCCGTTTGTGTCGGAGGTGGTGCCTATCAGCATCAAGCAGCGGACCGCGATGATGATCGCGCCGGTGATCTCCAAGGATCTTCAGGAAGTGCGCACCGGGCTGAAGGTCCTCTACCGCATCCCCGAGGAGGCCGTGGTTCAGATCTACCACCAGTTCAAGGGTGACCCGTTTATCAGCCTGATCGGGCCGCGGGTGGATGAGGCCATCAAGGAGGTAACCAAGGAACATACCGCGCAGGAGATCGTACAGGAGCGAGCGGCGATCAAGGCGCGCACGCTGGAGAGCGCCCGTCGCAAAGTGGGCGAATTGTTGGTGATCGTGGACATCGTCCTGGTCGACATTTCGCTCAGCGAGAAGCTCGAGGCCGCCATCGAGCGCAAGATGGTCCAGGAGCAGGAAGCAAATAAGGCGGTGTTCGAGCAACAGAAAGCGCAGATCGACGCGGACATCGAGGTGATCCGGGCCAAGGGCGATGCGGAATCCATCCGGGTCCGTGGGGAGGCGCTTTCACTGAACCCCGAGGTGATCGACCTGGAAGTCATCAAGATCTGGAACGGCAGCACGCCGCGGGTCGTGGGTGGCGAGGTGGGTGGCACCGACATGCTGTTGCCGCTGGGGGCCAAGCGTGACTGGCGGGAACGGTCGTCGGCACGCGCCCCGAAACCTTGAACAACCCTCAACCGCACTCTCAAGCATGAGCAACGGATATCGTGGACGGAATCCCCAGGTGATCACCCTCTCCCCAAAGGGGGTGGCTGGCTTGATCGCCGGCGCGATCCTTCTCTTCACCGCCGTGCTGGCGGCCACCTCCATGACGACCGTCGTGGAACCAGGGCACCGGGGGGTAAGGGTCACGCTTGGCCGGGTTTCGCCCGTCTTCGAGGGGGAGGGACTGAAGTTCAAGGCGCCCTTCATCACCCGCATCGTGCCGTTCAGCGTCCGGCAGCAGACGGTGGAACTGTCCACCGAGTGCTACTCCAGCGACCTGCAGCAGGTGAAGGCCTCGGTGCGGATCCTGTACCGGATCCCGGAGAATGCCGTCGTTCCGATGTT
>JBBQML010000667.1:0-3477 GCA_038328885.1 Verrucomicrobiota bacterium
TCCACCCCCCGCTTTCCCTCCTCGACGCGGGTCGGCTCTGTGGGAGTCGATTCCGCCGCGCGTCGCGTGGGGACGCGCAGCGGTTCGGGAGAACCGCGGTCCGGAGCGCGCCTCTCCCGAGGCGCAGCGGGTGGGTGCGCAGGTGGGGGCGTGGGAGTCGATTCCGACGCGCGTCGCGAGGGGACGCGCAGCGGTTCGGGAGAACCGCGGTCCGGAGCGATTCTCGGTTCGACACAGTCGAGGCGGTTGGAAAAAGTTCGGCCATGCGTTTCCCCCGTGCGCTCCTCGCGTTGGTTCTCGTCGTGCCCGGGCTTTGGACGGGTTGTGCCACCCGGCAGTCTCCATTGCAGGGAACCGCGACGGGTCCGTGGAATGTGTCGTCGCTGGAGCGGATCCCGGCGCGGACGTGGGGTGCCCGCACCGGACTCGTGCAGGAGGTCCGCTACGTGGGCGAACCATCGGGAGGCCAGGTTACCGAGGTATTCGCCTACCTGGGGCGACCCGAAGGAGCGACTCCGATGGGCAGGCGATGGCCCGGTATGGTGTTGGTCCATGGCGGCGGCGGTAAGGCGTTCCGGGATTGGGCGGAGCACTGGGCGAAGCGGGGGTACGTGGCGCTGGCCATGGATCTCTCCGGGAACGGGCCCGCCGGAAAACTCCCGAATGGCGGGCCCGACCAGTCGGATGCCGTGAAGTTCCGTCCGTTCACCCGGGACGAGACCCGCGAAATGTGGACCTACCACGCGGTGTCGGCGGTGATCCTCGGGCATTCCTTGTTGCGTTCACTCCCGGAGGTGGACGCGGACCGCACCGGCATCACGGGCATCAGTTGGGGTGGCTACCTCACCTGCATCGTCGCCGGTCTCGACCCTCGGCTGAAGGTGGCGGTGCCGGTCTACGGGTGCGGCTTCCTCGGTGACAACAGCGTGTGGACCGCGGGTTCGCTGGCCGGCATGCCCGCCGACGACCGGGCCCGGTGGCTGCAGGCGTTCGATCCGAGCCAGTACCTGGGCGGGGTGCGGTGTCCGATCCTGTTTCTCAATGGCACGACCGACTTCGCCTATCCGCTCGACAGTTACCAGAAGTCCTACCGGTTGGTGCCCGAGAGCCAGCGTTTCGTCTCGGTCAACATCGACCTCCCGCACGGTCACATCTGGACGTTTCCCGAGGTGGACGGATTTGTGGATGCGGCGCTGCGGGGTGGGCCGCACCTGGCCCAGGTCGGCCCCACCAAGGTGGAGACCAGTGCTTCGGGTCCCTGGAGGGTGGAGGCGAGGATCCAGTCCGGAGCGCGACCTCAACAGGCCCGGCTTTGCTACACCACCGACACGGGAGTCTGGCAGAAGCGCGTGTGGAAGTCGGTGCCTGCGCGAGTCGAGGGACGCCGGATTGAAGCGGATTTGCCGGCCGGACGACCCTTGGTGGGATTCCTGGGCGTCACCGATGAACGGGGCTGGCGGACGAGTGGGGAGCACTTCGAGGTGCTCCCCTGATCGCCAAACCACCGGTGGGCAACGAAGAGGGGGCCGAAAATGCGTGGATGGCGCCGTGCAACCACGGCGGCTACGGGTGTGTCGGTCAGTCCCCGTCCGGGTTCTCGCTGTCGCGTGGGGGGAGTTCCGAGAGCGGGATGCCGGCGTTGCGCTCCGTGAAGTAGGAGCAGCTCCAGGCGTTGGGAAAGAGCAGCACCAGGTTGCCCTTGGCGTCCCTGGCCGAACGCGCCCCGGTGGGCAATGCCGACTCCTCCACCGCCACCGGGTTGCCGTCCGCGTCGCGTCCCACCCAGCGGATGACACTCCACGTCGCCGGTTCGAGGCGCGACTCGGCACTGTACTCGCTTTGCAGCCGGAACTGCACCACCTCGAACTGCAGGGGCCCGACCGCACCCAGCAGGGGTACGCGCTGCACGCTGTCGGTGAGCAGGAAGGACTGCACCACGCCTTCCTGGAGCAACTGGTCGAGACCTTCGCGGAATCGCTTGAAATGGGCGGTGGTCGGGCTGTGCAGCCAGGCGAAACATTCGGGGGTGAACCGGGGGATCTCGTCGTAGGTGATCGTGGCGTCCTCCGACAGCGTGTCGCCGATGCGGAACTCGTCGTGGCCAACCAACCCGACGACGTCCCCGGGATACGCCTCGTCCAGGGTCTCCCGCTCCCGCGCGAAGAGCTTGTGGGAACTCGAGAGCCGCAGTTTTCGGCCGGTGCGGGTGAGGGTGACGGACATGTCCCGTTCGAAGCGGCCGGAGCAGATGCGAACGAAGGCCAGTCGGTCGCGGTGACGCGGGTCCATGTTCGCCTGGATCTTGAAGATGAAGCCGGAGAATCCGGCGGTGGCGGGATCAATGAGGCGGTCGCCGATGCTGCGGGGTTGGGGCGAAGGCGCCATATCGAGGTAGGCGTCGAGGAGCAGTTGCACCCCGAAGTTGTTCACGGCGCTCCCAAAGAATACCGGGGTGAGTTGCCCCGCCAGTACCGCGGCCTGGTCGAAGTCCGCGCCCGCGCCGTCGAGCATGGCCAGCTCATCCACCGTGCGCGCGTAGACATCGGGGGCCAGTTGTGCCCGGACCGCGGGATCGGAGAGGTCGAGGACCGACTCCGGGGCGCGGAACTTGCCGCCCGGTACGCGTTCGAAATAGTGGACGAGTTTCTCGCGCCGATCGAAGACGCCGCGGAACTCCGCCCCGTCGCCGAGCGGCCAGTTGACGGGGAAGGCCTGGATGCCGAGCACACTCTCCAGCTCGTCGAGCAGCGACAGCGGGTCGCGCGCGGGTCGGTCGAGCTTGTTCATGAAGGTGAAGATCGGGATCCCGCGACGGCGACAGACCTCAAAGAGTTTACGGGTCTGGGACTCGATGCCCTTGCCGGCGTCGATCACCATCACCGCGGAGTCCACGGCGGTGAGCACCCGGTAGGTATCCTCGGAGAAGTCCTTGTGGCCAGGAGTGTCGAGGAGATTGACGCAGAAGCCGCGGTACTCGAACTGGAGGACCGTCGAACTCACGGAGATGCCGCGCTGACGTTCGAGTTCCATCCAGTCCGAGGTGGTGGCGCGCTGGTTCTTGCGCGCGGTGACCGAACCGGCCAGGTGCACCGCCCCGCCGTACAGGAGGAATTTCTCGGTCAGCGTGGTCTTGCCGGCGTCGGGGTGCGAAATGATCGCGAAGGTCCGGCGGCGGGCGATTTCCTGGGGGGATGGGTCCATGCAGCAATCCCGGGACGCCCCGGGACGGGGAGCATGGCAGCGGGGGGGCGCTTTGGGAAAGCGCAAGGATTCCGGGGCGCGGACGCCGTGGGGAGGCGGGAGGCTGGGAAGATTGGCGATTGGCGATCGGCGATCGGCGATTGTGGATTGCGGATTGAAGACCGACCGATCGCCGCGCCGCTTGACCTGCGGCGGATGGCGGCCACACTTCGGTCATCCGGGGAGCCGTTTTGTCACGGCTGAGAGTTCCGCCGCAGCGGAAGACCCCTCGAACCT
>JBBQML010000668.1:0-3470 GCA_038328885.1 Verrucomicrobiota bacterium
TGACCCCTGATCACCGATTACTGACTACTGTTTACTGATCCCCGTGCCACCTCCTCCAGCACGGGTTTGAGCACGGGCCAGAGGTTCTCCACGACGCGCTCATGCCCCTGCGGGGTTGGATGGATCTGGTCGGGGAGATTCATCTCGGGTTTTCCCCCCACACCCTCGAGCAGATGGGGGATGAGGGCCGTCTCCCGCTCCCGGGCCACGGCGGGAAAGAGCGCGCGAAAGCCATCGGCGTACTCCGATCCCAGGTTGGGCGGCATCTGCATCCCCGCCAGAACCACGCGCACCCCCGGCTGCCGGGCTCGCAGGGTGTCGACGATCGCCAGCAGGTTGGTGCGTGTGGCGTCCAGGGCGAGGCCACGGAGCCCGTCGTTGCCGCCCAACTCCACCAGGACCACATCCACTGGACGGCGCAGCAACCAGGTCAACCGCCGCAAGCCTCCGGCCGTGGTGTCCCCGCTGACCCCTGCATTGACCACCTCGAAGGGGAGGAGGGCGGCGTCGATCCGTCGCTGCAGGAGCGCCGGATAGGCCTCAGCCGGATCCACGCCGTAGCCCGCCGCCAGGCTGTCGCCCAGCACCAGCAAGGTCTTCCGGACCGACCCCGGCCCCGACCCCGACACGGGATGCGCGGGTGCCCCGTGACCTACGCTCGAGAGCAACAGGGAGGCGAGCAACCAGGCGGACATGGCGGACCACATGCCCACGAGAATGGTGCCGGGACGCGACCACGCAAGCGACCACGCAACCCAGCGACCCTTGGCCGCCCTCACCCGCCCTCGTAGCGCCGCGCCAATTCCTCGGGAGGCACCCCTTTGCGGTAGGCCCTCGAGACCCGCCACATGAGCCAGTAGGTACGCCAGACGCCGTGCTTGCGAAAGCGCCGTTCCGAAGTCGTGACGGCAGCGCCTGCCAGGGTCAACCGCCCCAAGTGCCGCAGGCGCCGACACAGTTCAATATCCTCCATCAGCGGTTGCGCGGGCACGCCGCCGACGGCGGTCAGCGCCGAACGGCGCACGAACAACGCCTGGTCCCCGAGAATGCGCCCGTTCCACCACAGCCTCAGCCAGCACCGGAGGCGCGCCCCGCGCAGCACCCACGGAGGATCGCGAAACCGCTTCCAGAACCCGCCGCCGACCACCAACGGATCGCGCAGGCAGCGCAGCAGCGCCGCGCCAGCCTCCGGGGGAAGCCAGGTATCGGCATGCACCAGGCACACGACCTCGCCCAAGCTGGCCTCGGCCCCAGCCCGCAGTTGCCGACCGCGCCCGCGCTGCGTGGAGACCACCCGGCACCCCAACGACCCAGCCAGCGCGGCCGTGCCGTCGGTGCTTCCCCCATCCGCCACCACGATCTCGCCGATCTCCGGGACGGCCCGGAGATGGGCCACCGTCGCGGGCAGCGCGTCGACCTCGTTCCACGTCGGGATCACTGCGGAGATGCGAGCCTCGACGGCACCGCCGACTCGAGCCGTTCTTCCGGTGGGCAGGGCTTGGCGCCGGTGACGTTGTTCGCGCCAGAGCAAGCCGGCCCCGACGAGTGCCCAGGCCACCTGGACCGAGAGCGTGAGGAGCGCACCAGCGACGGCTGCGGTGGCGGGGATGTCGTATTGCTTCAGCAGGACCATGGCCGCCCCCTCCCGCAGGCCCGCCCCGGCGAAGGTGACGGGCAGTGAAGCCACGATGGTCACGAGGTGGTACAGCCAGAACAGCTTCAGCCAGGGGACATCCCCGGGCACCACCGCCTGCAGGCAGAGCACCTGGGTCAGGTTGAACAGGAATGCGGTGACCAGGGCGCATCCAAGTGCCTGGGCGGAGCGGCGGCGCGAGCCGAGCAGACGGCGGGCCGACTGGCGCAGGGAACCGAGCGCGCGGGCAAGGAAGGAGCCTGGTCGACGCGCCAGGATCACCAGGACCGTCAGGGCGAGAGCCACGGCCGCGGCTCCCGCGACCCAGGGCCAACGCGCACCGGTGGACGCCCGCCACTCCCACCGCTCGAAGAACTCGAACGCCCCGGCGGTGGCACCGATGGCCAGGGCGCTGGCGGCGAACACGAGGCCCCCGATCGACGCCGTCAGGCGATCGAGCACGGAGGCTGCGAGCACATGGGTGGCGGGCACGCCGAACCACTTCGCGTACAGGGCGGTCTTCGGCAGATCGCCGCCGGAGGGCCCGCCGAGCAGCGTGTTGAAGAACTGGCTGATGAACACCATCCGCACCGAAGCCGCCCCGTGGACGACCGCCTCATGGTTCAGGCGCAGCATCAGGTGCCACCGAACGGCCGCACCGACCATGCCGAGGGCAAAGACGGCCTGGGCCGCGAGATACCAACCCCAGCGCAGGGAGCCAAACGTCGTCCGCAGGGCCACCAGGTCGATCCGGCGCAACACGAGCCACAAAGCCAGAACCGATCCGGCCAGGGCGATCCCCCGGGCCGACCAGCGCCAACGGCGGGACCAGCGTTTGCTCACGCGGCGACTCTACGGGAGGGTCACCGACCTGAGTAGCCCGGAACGCTGCAGAGCAACACACCCCCGCATTCACCGGGAGGGCGCCGGTGGGTCGGCGCCGCACCTTGAAGTCAGCGTTCACTGCCCCTCCGGAACCCGGATGGCGGTCCCGGTCCAATGGACCCCTCCAACCCACCCAGGCATCTCAACCTCCGCTTCGCAGGGTACGCACACCCACGGCGCGGATGTACTGGGCGCGCTCGAAGGCGGCGGGGTCGGCGCAGTACTTCTGGCTCAGGCTGCCCTTCATCTGCTCCACCGAGCTGTACTCATGCTCGTTCATCCAGTCGCGCAACTCCTGCTCGACGACCCGGATGTGCTTGATGCCGTGCCGAAGCAGGCTGGAGCAGAGCATCGTCACGCTCGCCCCCGCCATCAGCATCTTGATCGCGTCGGTGCCCCGGTGGATGCCGCTCGTCGCGGCCAGGTCCGCCGAGATCCGCTCGAAGAGGATGGCGATCCAGCGCATCGGCAACCGCATGGCCATCGGCGTCGAGTACATCACGTTCGGCACCACCTCCAGCGACTCCAACTCGATGTCGGGCTGATAGAAGCGGTTGAACAGGACGAGTCCACACGCGCCGGCGCTGTCGAACTGCTTGGCGACGTTCGCGAAGTTGGTGAAGAAGGGACTCACCTTGACCGCGATGGGGATGTTCACGGCGGCCTTCACCGCACGCATCACGTCGAGGTACTGCTTCTCGATCTCCGCCCCGGGTTGGTCGAGGCTCGTGGGAATGTTGTACAGGTTCAATTCGAGCGCGTCCGCCCCCGCCTGTTCGATCTGCTTCGCAAAGTCGGTCCAACCGCCAAGCGTCGACCCGTTGATGCTCCCGATGATCGGGATGGTGGTCGCGGCTTTCGACCGTTCGATGTGTTTCAGGTAGTCCTCGACCCCCACGAAAAGTTCATTGGGATCCGGGAAGTAACTCAGCGCCTCCGGATAGCTCTCGGT
>JBBQML010000669.1:0-3469 GCA_038328885.1 Verrucomicrobiota bacterium
CCGAGTTGGTCGCCCGGAGCTGAACGACGAGGACCTCAGCTACAACGAGTGGCGGGCCGGTGCCGGGGCGCGCTGGCGGATCTCGCGGGCCCTCGTGGTGTCCCTGGACGGCGGTTGGATGGGCTCACGCGAGTTCAACTACGACGAGCGGGATATCGAGCTCGAGGGTGAGGGCGCGCCGTACCTTCAGATCAGCCTGGGCGGGACCTACTGAGGGCGGACTTTCCGTCCGTCGCCCTGGGTGACCGGACGGCGGCCCGATCCAGCGGGACCCTCCAGGAGTGACCTTTGGTCAGGGGATGCCGGTGAGCGCGCTGAGCAGGTCGGCGAGTTGCTGGGGCTCCAGGGTGGTCTCGAAGCCTTCGGGCATGTTCGAGCGCCCCTCGGTGCGAATCCGGCGGATCTGGTTTCGCGGGATGGACTGCTCGATGCCCCCCGCCTGGTGGATCGTGATCGCGGCGGCGGATTCGGGTCCGGCGAGCCCGGTGATCTCCTCCTCGTCGGTCGTCTCCACGGTGGTGGCGAGGTAGACGGGTTGGACTTCACGGTTGGGGTCGAGGATGGCCACGAGGAGCTTTTCCTTGGGCTGGGACCGGATGCTCTCCAAGTCCGGGCCGAGGAGGTGACCCTTGCCGCCGAGGCGGTGACAGGGGCTGCACTGGGCCTCATGGACGAGCAGCCCTCGTTGGGCATCGCCGCGGAGGTTGAGGGCGGGGAGAAGGCGGGCGACGGCATCGTCGCGCGAGGCGGACGGTGCCCCGAGCAGTCCGATCGCCCGGGTGCGGAGTTCCTCGTCCTTCAATCCCCGCAGGGCGGTGAATTGGGCGGCCGAGAGGTCGCGCGGGGCGATCCGTTCGGTGGCCAGCGCCTCGAGCACCCGGCCCGGGCCGCTGCCGCGTCGAAGCACCAACTCCAACCCGGCAGCCCGGGTTTCGGGGGCGAGCCGCGGCCAGGTCGAGAACAGCAACTCCGTGGCCGGGGCGTCCTCGCTGCGGAGGATTTCCTCCACGGCCGCACGCTGGGCTGTGAGCGAGTGGGGCGGGCCGAGGACGGGTTGCAGGGCGTGGCGCACCTGGGCGGGTGGAAAGTGTCCCAGCAACCGGATGGCTTCCACTTGCGCCACGCCCGCCGCGGCATTGGTCGCCGTGGCGCGGGCCAGGGTCTGGATGGGAGCGAGTTCCTCGCGGTTGGGCAGCCCGGTGAGGCTGCCTCCGGCCCGGCGCAGTCCCTCGGCGAGACGCGCCGTCAGGCCCAGTGTGGCGGGGGTGGCGCCGGAACGGGTCAGCATGCCGACCACCATGGCGACTTCCGACCCTTGGTTTCGGCGACCGACCATTTCCGCCAGCGCGGCCAGGCGGGGGTTGTCGAGCGGCGCAACCGATCCCGAGGGCGCGGAGGCATCCGCATCCTCAGCCAGCGACCGAAACACCCTCGCGGCGTCCTGGCCCACCGACGACAAGGCGGCGTCGGTGATGAGACCGTTTCCTTCCGTGGCGGGCGTGCGGCGAAGGATTTCCGTCAGGAGCGTTGCCCGGTCCGGGGTGGGACTGCTCCCCAGGCTGAAGGCCAGTTGAAGGAGCACCTCGGGATGCGCTTCGGAGCGGGCCAGCGGCGCGAGGTCCGGCGTCTCCGACGGGGCCTGGGCGGCCCGTAGTTCAACGAGGCGGATGCCGTGTCGGCGCACATTGGGATCGCGGTCTTCGAGGGCGCTCGCGAGGTCCGGCACACGCAGAACTCCGAGCGCGTCCAGGACGTGGAGGGCGTGCAGACGGGCGAGCGGCAGGGGGGAGGTGCGGACCAGCAGGTGGAGGGGGGCTTCGGCGTCAGGATCGCGACGTTCGATCAGCAGGCGGGACGCGGTGTCGCGGTGCCAGCCGTTCGGGTGTCCCAGCGTCGCGAGGAGTTCCGTCAGCGGAGCTTCCGCGAGGTTGACGACACGGCGCGATCGCGTGCCTTCGCGGACGACCCGGTAGAGTCGACCGCGGTCATTGCCGGAGTTGAGATCGAGCAGCCGCTTTAGGTTTGGCGGCAGCGACCAGGGGTGCTCGATGATCTCCCGGTACATGTCGATGATCCACAGGCAGCCGTCCGGCGCGTTGGCAAACTGGACCGGGCGAAACCAGGTGTCGGTCCCGGCGATGAACTCGCGGTTCTGTTCGTCGTCGGGCCGGACCCCCACGAACTCGGCGCCCCGGGGGAGGACCTTCTTCCGGTGGATCAGGTTGCTCCCACAATCGGCGACGAAGACGTCTCCCACGAATTCCGGCCCGTAGGCGTCACCGCGGAAGACGGTCAGGCCGGTGGCGCTGGTGAAGTAGCCGCTCGACCGGCCGCCGCCCTCGATCAGTCCCTGGACAAGGCCGGTGACACGCCAGCGGGTCCGGATGACGCGCCAGGGTTCCTCGGGGCTCCGACGGAACACCTCCGCGGCCGGTCCGTCGACCGCGATGCTGGCGCGCGGGGAGGGCAGGCTATAGCCCGAGGTTCGGGTGGTGTAGCGGTCCTCGTAGCGGGCGATCTGCAGGTGATCCGAGTTCGAGCAGAGGAACTTCCTGCCAACGTCGTCGAAACCCATGCCGTACTGACCGCCTCCGGTTTCGGCGCGGAGTTCGAGGGAGCGCGGGTCGAAGGAGAAGTCGCGTCCACGGAGATCGATCTCGGCGGCGGGCGGGCGGTTCTCGCTGCCGGGGGCGAGGCGGGCCCGCCAGGCACGGGTGAAGGGGCTGTCCACGAGCCGGATTTTGCCGGCACTCATGCTCCCGCAGCCATGCACCCGGCAGTCGAGGCCCCACTGCAGGGAATTCATCATCGCCTGGACGTTGAGTTGGTTTGTCGCGTACGGCGCGAAGCCGCTGGCGAACCCGGTGAAGACGACCTCCCGGAGGTCGGCGTGGCCGTCCCCGTCGGTGTCCTTGGCGTAGAGGATGTCGGGGGTTGAACCGATGAAGACGCCTCCGTCCCAGCACGTGACCGCGGTTGGCCAGGGCAGGCCGTCGACGAGCACCGTGGCCGATTCGTGCAGGCCGTCGCCATCGCGGTCCTCGATCCGCCGGATCCGCCCCAGGCGTTCGGGTCGGCGCTCGGAATAGTCGCGCATCTCCACGACGTAGGCGCGTCCACGCTCGTCGAAGCTGAGCGCGATGGGGTCCATGACCGCGGGTTCGTGAGCGGCCAGTTCGAGTCGGAAACCGGGGCGGACCTCGAAGCTGGCGATCGCCTGGGCCGGTTCGACCGCGGGGAAGTGGGGCAGGTCCTCGGGGCGCAGTTCCGGTTCGGCGGCTCCCAGGGATTGGGCCGCCAGGCGGAGGGCCAGCATCGCGAGCGTGAGGCTCCCGAGAACTCGGGGAGGCAAGGGTGCGCTTCCGGCGTGGCGTTCGGGGCAATGCTTCACGGCGCCAAGGCAAGCCGGGTCGGGTGGGCGCGGGCGAGCCGAAAGTCCGCCAAGCCCGCGATGGCTGGGGTGGGCGGG
>JBBQML010000670.1:0-3462 GCA_038328885.1 Verrucomicrobiota bacterium
GGTCTACGTGAAGCTGCTCGAACTCGAACCCGCGCTGACCAGTGTCACCGTGCAGGCCCGGACCAAGAGCGGGGGCGCCGACGTGGACCTAGCCGCCGAGATCGAGAAACAGATCGCTTTGAACCTCCGCTAGTCCACAGCCCCGAGTCGGAGGAATCCCACCCCGACGCGGTCAACGCGGTGACCAGCGAAAGCGCGAAAGCGCGGAGGCGGCCTAGGGGTATCCGCCGCCGTCGTGCGGTCGAGGGCGACGCGGTTCACCGACACTCGGGCTCCGGGTCACGCACGGAGGGCGGCGCCCCGGTTTCCTCCGCGTCTCCGCTTGAGCCCCATTCCGCGTCGCCACACTAGGGGCCCGCCGACCCGGCCCGCAGGATCTGGCTCCCTTCCTTGAGCCTCAGTTCCAGCTTCAGGTGATCCAGCCGGCTCCTGGCCTTCGCCTCCAAGGCCGTGCCAGGAAATAACGCACCCACCCGCTCCAAGGCGGTCCGGGCGCCGGCCTCGTCTCCGGCAACGCGAATGTGCAGATCGGCCAATACGTTCAGCCACCTTGCGACGGACTTGGCGGGATGGTTCGGCTGGGCCAGCAGCTTCTCCAGTTCGCCTTTCGCCCAATCCAGCCTCCCCAAGCGATCCGCATAGATCAGCGCGAGTCGTTCCCGGGCCTCGGTGTCGAGAGGATGCGCGGACAGGTGGGTGCACAACTCCTGCGCCTCAACGGCAGGGTCGGGTTCGGGAGGCGGTGGCGGAGCCTCGCCCAAGCGCAACCCCAACCGGTCGTCCGCTTTCGGGAGGTGAAGCACCGACGGCGCCCTCATCTCGCGCCGCCAGGCACCGTCGCCTGTGTGGGCGATCCGCTGGGCCGCCTCGTTCGATTCGGCCGTTCCAGGAAACTCGTCGATGATCCGCTGGAAGATCTCCCGGGCGCCTGCCGCATCCTGACGGAGGTCAAGATGCCAGTCGGCAAGCGCCTGGAGCGCCTTGGCCCGCGCGCCGACTGTCAGCTCAACCTGGCTGGCAACCTGGTCGATCGCGACCGCGGCGCCGCTCCAGTCCCCCAGGTTCCGGGCCCGGATCTCCGCCAACATCAGCAGGCCCTGGGGATCGCCCGGAAACCTGTCCAACTGCTCCTCGATCACTTGGATCGCCAGATCGTAACGCGCCTGTTTACGATGCGCCTCCGCGATCGCGTAGAACGGCTTGGGCTTCATCTCCTCCTGGCCACCGTCGTAGAGATCGGACAGCGGACGCGCCAGCGCGTTCCCGATGTTCTTCCCCCAAAGAATCCCGAGGACGATGCCGCAGGCGGCCCCGAGCGGAACCCCGATGATCGGGTGAAAACCTAGGATGCACCAGGTGGCCGCCCCGAGGAGGCCAATCGAGAGGGCGAGCTTGAGACCGAGCACTGGCGGGGCGTCCACGCTGCGACGGCTCCAATTCCACAGAACCCAAGCGATCAGCCCTCCGAACACCAGGACACTCAGGACCGCACCAGGATGGAAAGACAGGGCGAGCATGGTTGCGTGGGACGTCCCCTGACCTTTCAGGCCCGGGGCCAGGGAACGCCGCGGTTGACCGAGTCGAGCCTTGGCGCACCCTGCGCCGATCCCGCCGGAGCCCGCAACGAGGAAAAGGGGGCGAGGAAAAGGGGGCACAAGGAAGAGCGCGCTGCGGACCGGGGATCCACGCTTCCTCGTCACCAACGCGTCGTCTCGCGGGGCCCAGCAAGACGGTCCACCAGCACCTCCCGAGCCGTCCCCGACACCACCACCTCGGTCACCACCCCCCCCGGCCAGCGCACCTTCAGCCGGGCTCCATCCCCGGGTTGACGCACCACCAGGACGGGACTGTTCTGAGACCACCAACCGCTGCCCGCCAGCACTGGGCTGGCCGGACCCCACCCGCTCCCGTTCCCCACTTGGAGTACCGCCCCTACCCCGTCGGGATTGGCGTTCCCGTCCCGCAACCGCACGCGCAGTCCCGGGCGCCCTGAACGATTGCGCAGGTATGCTGTCTCCGCGGAATTCTGACCCACGACGAGATCGACGCGACCGTCGCGGTCGAAGTCTGCCGCGGCCGCACCACGCTGTTGGCCGTCGAGGTGGAAACCTGCAGCCCGCGGAGTGAGCGCCTCCCACCCGCCACCCGCCACCCCGCGCAACAGCAACCCGGTGCCGGCGTCCTGCCGAGGCACCTGCCACGGATGCGCGAAGAAGTTCTGGCTGAGAAAGAGGTCCTGCCGGCCGTCCCCGTCGAAGTCGGCTACCACCACCGCCTGCACCGGGGCCCACTGCGCCTCGGCGGGCAGGGCCACCGCCTCGAAGCGGCCGCCACGGTTGAGGAACGCCGTGGACGCCAGCGTGCGGGCCTCCAACCGTCGCACGTCGCGTCCGAAAGCCCGGACCACGTCCTCGAGGGACGATTCGCTGAAGGCCCGGTGGGTGGGAAAGGCCGACCGGATCGTCGGCAACGCCCCCTGCAACTCATCGAGTCGGCGACGCGGCCGCAACAAGCCTTGCGCGAACCCCCACTCGCCCTCCAACAGATCGACGGTTCCACGGTTGAGGAGGTCCCCGTGGAGCACGACCGCGGGGCGCTCCGACTCGGCGGTCCAGGCGCTGTTCAGACCCCAATTGCCGGCCACGATGTCCAACTGGCCGTCGCCGTCGAGATCGCCGAGGGTCACCCCGCGCCACCAACCGGTATGGGGCGCAAGCCCCCACGCCTGCGTCATCTCCTGCCAACTTCCGCGATCGTTGCGAAACACCCGCACCGGCCCCCATTCCACCGCCAGCGCGAGGTCCGCATCCCCATCCCCGTCGAGATCGCCCGCCACCGCGCCGTTGACCAAACCCACGCCCCGGAGGACGGAGCACGCCGGCTCATCCCGGCGCCAACTGCCGTCCTCCTGAAGAAACATCTGGGAGGAGGCCGGCTCCGGGTAGCGCCCGCCGATGAGTTGTCCCCCGACGAACACGTCCAGATCACCGTCGCCGTCAAAATCAGCCAGCGCCAACGGGCCGGTGGACGATCCGTTGCCGGGCAGTTCGCGGGAAGGCGAAGCGCCGCCAGTGGCCAGATCCACCGCCGCGGTGCGCGTGGCCACCAGGTCCTCGTAGTTGCTGGTGCCCACCAGAACCCGCGCGCGCCCGCGGGCATCCCGCCAGGCGACGATGCCGGTCAGATCGCCGGGCACGCCCGTCGCGGGAAGGCCGTTGGGCGCCAGGGTGAACCCGCCACGTGTGTCGTTAGTGTAAACCGCGACGCGGCCCCCGGCCCCGCTCCCTGCCGCCACGTCGTCCCAGCCATCCCCATTGAGGTCGAATGCTGCCACCGCCGGCCCTTCCTGGGACCACCGGCGACCGAGCAAAGGTTGGCGTGCGAAGTCGTCGTACGGCGGATCTTGGTGGACGTGGCCGAGGCGCGCGGACACGTTCTCAAACCAGGGCTCCGCCGGTTTTC
>JBBQML010000671.1:0-3447 GCA_038328885.1 Verrucomicrobiota bacterium
AGCCGCCCGGAGCAACGCAAAGGAACCCTGAAAAGCCAATGAATGCGCCGTGTCACCACGGCGACTACGAGACAAGGGGGCTTCTTGAACGGGCTGCTAGACGAACTTCGTCTGGCAGCCGCCCGGAGCAACGCAAAAGAACCCTGAAAGCCAATGAATGCGCCGTGTCACCACGGCGACTACGAGACAAGGGGGCTTCTTGAACGGGCTGCTAGACGAACTTCGTCTGGCCGGGCATAGCCACCGCAGGCACGCGAAGCGGCAGGTTCCAGTCGAACCTGGGATCGCCCGGTTCGGCGTCCTGCTGGGTCACCCACTTCGCCAGGTTCTCCTGCGAATTGAGCGCCTGCTCCCAACTGATCTCCTGGCCGGTGTAGGCCGCCATGCGGCCCATCAGGGCGACCAGCGTGCTGTGCGCCATCCAGGTGCCGTCATTGATCGGCTCGCCCTTGCGGATGCCGGCCATCATTTCGTCGTGCTCGACCTGGTACATGTTCGGGATGCCTTCGCGGCTCCTCAGCCGCCAGGGCTGCTCCCCGGTGATCCACATCGAGCCGAAGGCCTTGATCTGCGCCACGCCCTTCGTGCCCATGAAAAGGTCGGAGTTGTCCGAGGCCGTGTTGGGTTGCTGCCGGCAGGCATGATACCCGCGCGCACCGCTGGCGTACTCGTAGACGATGCTGAAGTGGTCGAAAATGTGGCCGAAGTCCGCGCCGGTGCGCACCTGCCGGCCGCCGTGGGCGATGCACTTCACCGGCGGTTCGTCCTTCATCGCCCACTGCATCTTGTCGAGGCTGTGCACCGCCTGCTCCACCAGGTGGTCCCCGGACAGCCAGGTGAAGTAGTACCAGTTTCGCATCTGGTAGGTCATGTCGTTCCAGTCGGGCTTGCGCGGGTTCACCCAGAGCGAACCCGTGTTGTAGGTGGTCTGGAGCGAGAGCGGCGTCCCGATCTGGCCGTCATGGATCCGCTGCATCATCTGCCGCTCGGCCGGGTTGTACCGCCAGCAGAAGCCGGCGGTCAGGGACAGGCGCTTCTGCTTCGCCACCGCCGCCGCCTCAAGCACCATCCGCACGCCCGGCCCATCCGTGGCCATCGGCTTCTCGGTGAAGACATGCTTCCCCGCTTCGATCGCCTTCCGGATGTGATACGGGCGGAACCCCGGAGGCGTCGCCAACACCACGACGTCCACCCCGCTCGCCAGCACCTTGTCGATGGCGTCGAACCCCAGGAACGAGGTCTCGGGTGTGACCATCGTTCGCTCGCCGTGTTCCTTCCGGATCTGGTTGAGGCTGCCCTTCAGGCGGTCTTCAAAAATGTCACCCACCGCATGAAGCACGACGTTCTTGTCGGCGTGCAGCGCCTGACTGGCCGCGCCGGTACCCCGGCCCCCGCAGCCGACCAATCCCACCTTCAACGTCTCGCTGTTGGCGGCGTAGGTCCGCTGGGGAACCGAGATGAAGGGCGCCGCCGCCAGGCCGGCCGCCAGGGCGGAGGAACGCTGCAGGAAAACACGACGATTCTGAGGCTCGGCCGGAGCAGGGGAGGACGGGGAATTCATCGGCCCAACGCTCCCGCCGCCGACCCGCCCTCGTCAAGTTCCCTCAGGCCGCGGCCGCAGGCTTACGTCCCATGAATTCCAGGTAGAAACCCAGCCGTTCCTTCAACTCCCGCCGCGCCACGATCGAGTCGATCAACCCGCGCTCGAGCAGGAATTCCGCGGTCTGGAACCCCGGCGGGAGTTCCGCCTGCGTGGTGTCCTTGATCACCCGCGGCCCCGCGAACCCGATCATCGCCGCGGGCTCCGCCAGAATCAGGTCCCCAAGGGTGGCAAAACTCGCCATCACCCCGGCGGTGGTGGGGTGCGTCAACACGCTGATGTAGGGCAACCGCGCCACGGCATGGTACGCCAGCGCCCCGCTCGTCTTCGCCATCTGCATCAGGCTGAACATCCCCTCGTACATCCGGGCCCCGCCGCTCGTGGAAACGATCACCACCGGCAACCCCTTGGCCGTGCCCGCCTCGATCAACCGGGTCAGCTTCTCCCCCACGACCGATCCCATCGAGCCGCCCAGGAAGGAGAAGTCCATCACCCCCAAGGCCACCCGCTGGCTCCCGATCAACCCGATCCCGGTGATCACCGCGTCGTTCAACCCGGTGTTCCGCAGGTTCGACTCGAGTTTGGCCGCGTAGGAGGCCGCCCCGGAGAAGTTCAGGACATCGACGCTCACCAAGTCGGCGTCCATCTCATGAAAGGAACACGTTTCGACCAGCGCATGGATCCGCTCCCGCGCGCCGATCGGGAAGTGGTGCTGACAGCGGGTGCAAACCTTCAGGTTCTCATCCAGTTCGCGGTCGAAGATCATCGACGAGCACTTCGGGCACCGGGTCCACAACCCCTCCGGGATGTCCTTCTTGCGGGCCTTGGATCCCGCCATCTTGGGTTTCCGGAAGAATGCCGTGTCACCCTTGATCTCCGGCGGACTGAACGCCGGATCGAAGCCCTCGCCGACGCCGCGTTTCTTGGGGAATTTGCCTGAGTTCATGCACTCGTTGGTTGCACCCGGACCGTCACCCGCCCGCACCACGGCTCGGCTCGCGCCCCAGGGTCCGAGCCCCGGTTCAGACCCCGCGTGCCAGCGTCCACACCGTGACCGCCGCAGCTCCGGCCCCTCGCAGGGCTCCACTGACCGCACTGGTGGTCGCACCGGTGGTGAGCACATCGTCCACCACCAGCAGGCGCGCCCCCACCAGGGAGATCGGCCGGGTCAGCGCAAACGCGCCAGCCACATTCTTTGCCCGGCTCCGCCGGTCGAGCAAGGCCTGGGTTTCGGTCGCGGCGACCCGCCGAACCCAGCCCGTTCGAAGAGGAATCCCGCTGTGGGCAGCCAACCGACGCGCCAATCGTTCCGCCTGGTTGAATCCCCGCTCCCGCTGCCGGAGCGGATGCAGGGGGACAGGGACGATTCCATCCCACTCCTCCGCCCGGAGTACCGGGCCGGCGCCCTCGAGAAGCAACCGCCCCAGGAAAGGCTCCAGCCACATTGCACCCCGGTATTTGTACCGGTGGAGCACGTCGAGCAGGAAGGGTGTCGCCACCACCGCCGCGCGGGCTGCTTCGAACGCCAGTTTCAGGTCGGCGCAGTTGGCACAGACGTAGGGACCGGTGACCTCGCCCGCGTGCGGCAACCCGCATCGTGAGCAGTAGGGCGGCGCCACCGCCCGCAAATGGCCGGGGCCGCTCTGACAGGGCGCGCAAACGTAACCCTCCCGCGCCCCGGCGCGGTGCTGCCCGCACAGGGCACACACCTCCGGATAGATCAACGAAAGAGCCACCTCCCCCCATCGCTCCCATCCGATCCACGCCCGCGCACCGGGTCCGGGCCCCGACCGGGAAAGGTCAGCAGGAGGAATCACGGAAGGGAGGGGCATGCTTGGCTCGGGACA
>JBBQML010000672.1:0-3443 GCA_038328885.1 Verrucomicrobiota bacterium
CCCGCCTTTGCTGCTCGCGTGGCGGCGCTGGCAGAGGTGCCTGGCTCGCCTGCGGCGTCTGCCGCGGCACCCCTCGAGCCCCCGCCGCCCGAACGGGTGCATGCCAGCGGGCTCGCATTGCTCGCGTCCTTCCAACGGGAGGGGCGTCTGGTGGATTTCCTGCAGCAGGACGTCGCCGCCTTCCCCGATGAGGAGGTGGGGGCTGCCGCGCGAGTCGTGCACGCCGGCTGCCGGCGGGTCTTGCACCAGTCGGTCGAATTGGCGCCGGCCGTGCCCGAGGCGGAAGGAGCGGCGATCACTCTCCCGGTTGGCTTCGACGCGCAGCGGGTGCGCCTGACGGGGAACGTCGCGGGGCAACCGCCCTTCCGCGGTACGGTGAAGCACCACGGTTGGGTGACGCGCGCCGTGCGGTTTCCCGCGCTTTCCGAGGCTCTGGATCCGCGGGTGGTGGCCGCCGCGGAGGTCGAACTTGGTTAGTCTCCGGCTTCCCTGAATCCGCTCTGCTGTTCCGTCCCAAAGCTTGATCGTCTCGCAACCGCTTGTCGTCCATGCCCCGCTACGCTGTCGGAATTGATCTCGGCACCACCCACTGCGCCCTCTCCTTCCGTGACCTGACGGCTCCGGAGGACGCGGCGCGGGAACTCGCGGGCAGCGCGGTTCCGATCCCGCAACTTACCGCCGTGGGGACGGTGGAGGAGCGGCTCCTGCTACCTTCGTTCCTTTATCTGCCCAGCCCGACCGAGTTCCCGCCGGGCGGACTCGGCTTGCCGTGGGCGCCGGAGTCGGCCGAGGTGACGGGGGAGTTCGCCCGCCGCCAGGGTGTGGCGGTGCCCACTCGTCTGGTTGCCTCGGCGAAGAGCTGGCTGTGCCATTCGGGTGTGGATCGTACCCAGCCGTTGCTTCCGTGGCAGGCCCCGCCCGAGGTGACTCGCGTGTCGCCGGTCGCCGCGTCGGCCTGCTACCTCCGCCACCTGGTGGCCGCTGGCACGCGGCGGCTCCGCGCCATGGGGGTCGAGGGGTCGATGGCCGAGCAGGACATCGTGCTCACCGTTCCGGCCTCCTTCGACGCCGCGGCCCGTGACCTCACCTTGCAGGCAGCCCGCGAGGCCGGGCTGCCCAGCGTCACGCTGCTCGAGGAGCCCCAGGCCGCGTTGTACGCCTGGCTGGAACGGATGGGTCCCCGCTTCCGCAAGGAGCTTCGGGTGGGTGATGTCCTGCTGGTGGTGGACGTCGGCGGCGGCACTTCCGATTTCTCGCTCATCGCGGTGACCGAGCAGGAAGGCGACCTCGCGCTGACGCGGATCGCCGTGGGCGACCACATCCTCCTCGGGGGCGACAATATGGACCTGGCGCTGGCCCACGCACTCAGCCAGGAGTTGACCGCCGCTGGGCGGAAGCTGGACGACTGGCAGTTTGCCTCGCTGACCTTTGGTGTGCGGCAGGCCAAGGAACTGCTCTTGGGAGACGACACGCTCACCAAGGCCCCGATCAGCATTCCCAGCCGGGGCTCCGCGTTGGTGGGCGGGACGATCCGGACCGAGCTCACCCGGGAGGTGCTGACGCGGTTGTTGACGGATGGCTTCTTCCCCCGGGTGCCGGTGAGCGAGCTGCCTCGAACGGCCCGGCGCACGGGTCTGACCCAGATGTCGCTCCCCTACGCCCAGGATGCCGGGATCACCCGGCACCTCGCCGCCTTCCTCACGCGCCAGGCCCGGGCACTCGCCACCGCCGAGAACAGCCCGGTCCGGGTGGAGGGCCGCACCTTCGTGCATCCCACGGCGGTGCTCTTCAACGGGGGTGTCTTCAAGGCCGGGGTGCTCGAGTCCCGCCTGCTCGAGGTGTTGAATGGGTGGCTGGCGGACGACGGGGGCACGCCGGTGAAGCCCCAGGTGGGTGCCGACCTGGATCTCTCGGTGGCCCGCGGGGCCGCGTATTACGGCTGGGTACGGCGAGGCCATGGCATCCGCATCCGTGGCGGAACGGCCCGCGCCTATTACGTGGGGGTGGAATCACCCATGCCCGCGGTGCCCGGCTTCGAGCCACCGGTCAAGGCTCTCTGCGTGGCCCCGTTCGGAATGGAGGAGGGCACACGCGCCGATCTGCCCCCGCAGGAGTTCGCCCTGGTCGTCGGCGAACCGACCCGGTTCCGGTTCTTTTCCTCCTCCGTCCGCCGCGACGACCGTGTCGGCACCATGGTGGACGACGTGGCCGGGAGCGACGCCTTCGAGGAACTGGCCCCGATCGAGACCAGTTTGCCTGCCGAGCCGGAAAAGTCCGGACTGTTGGTCCCAGTCCATCTCCAGGCCGCGGTGACCGACCTTGGCACCCTCGAGTTGAGGTGTGTGGAGACGGCGGGCCCAGGCCGCTGGAAGCTCGAATTGAACGTGCGCTTCAAGGGCGATGAATGAGGCGGGCATGGGATCCGCCGGGGCGCCCCCCGGATCGTCGCCAGCCCGTTTCGTGGTGGGCATCGATCTGGGCACGTCCAATTGTGCCATGGCTTGCGCCGACCTCACCGCCCCGACCAGCGAGGGGGTCCGGGACTTCCCCATCCGGCAGTGGGTCCGGCTAGGCCAGACCCAGGCCCGGCCGACACTCCCTTCCTGCCTCTACCTGCCCGCCGACGGCGAATTCACCGAAGGCTTCCTGGCCCAGCTTCGCGGCTCCCGCGCCGGCCCTGTCTCGGTGGCGGGCGAGTTTGCGCGCTCACATGGGGCAAGGATCCCCGGACGCCTGGTCACCTCGGCCAAGAGCTGGCTCTGTCATCCAGGAGTTGATCGCACGGCTTCCATTCTTCCGTGGGGAGCTCCAACCGGGGTGCCGCAACTCTCCCCGGTCGAGGCCTCCGCACGGTTGCTTCGCCACCTCGCGGACGTCTGGAACGAGGCGCACCCCGAGGCCACGCTGGGCGAGCAGGAGGTGGTGGTCACGGTCCCGGCCTCCTTCGATGCCGTGGCTCGAGCTTTGACCGTGACCGCGGCGCAGGAGGCCGGATTGGCCAATCTTACCCTGGTGGAGGAACCGCAAGCGGCCTTCACCGCCTTCGCGTCGCGGCAGGGCGCGGCGTGGCCCGAGGTGCTGGCCGGCTCGCGGTTGGTGCTGGTGGTGGATGTCGGGGGCGGGACCACCGATTTCACCCTCGTCGCGTGCACGTCCGCGCCGGACGGGCCGGTGTTGCGGCGCACCGCCGTCGGCGACCACCTCATGCTCGGCGGCGACAACATGGACGCGGCCCTCGCCCGGCGGATCGAGGAACGCCTGATCGGGGGAGGGCGCCGTCTGGGCGCGGCGCAGTGGACGCAACTCGTCCAGGCGTGTCGTGCCGCCAAGGAGGAGTTGCTGGGCGCCGGGGAAACGCAGGAATACCGGATTGCCGTGGCGGGGGAAGGAAGTTCCTTGGTGGGCGGTACCCTGTCGGCTCGCCTCACGCGCGCCGAGGTCGA
>JBBQML010000673.1:0-3440 GCA_038328885.1 Verrucomicrobiota bacterium
CGCGCGCCTCCCCCTCCGGGGACGCCCTCGTGTTCCCTGGCAGGCTGTGCAAAACGACCCCTTCCCTCGTGCTCGCCGAGGTGAATCGGCGCATCCTCCGCGTTATCAGGCCCTGTTCGCATCCTGAGGTTCCAGTTCCGGGTGGTTTCGCCCGACTGCCAGCCGGGGAGCATCAGCCCGCCGGATCCGGAGACTGGAAACCGGCGACGGGTGATTTTCAATGGCCGATTGGAAGGGTGGCGGGGGCCGGGGGCCGGCGATCTTCCGGAGGCCCGCAGACTCGGCGTGCCCCAGCGGCCGGGCGCCCGGATTCGTTCACCCAATCCGATCACTCTTTACAGGCCGCGGCCCGGTGGATTCCCTTGGCACGTCAGGGTCAGGATGGATCACCGCACCCCCCCCCTGAGCGCCGACCTCGGCAATCATGGCCGGCCAACCCAACCCCCAGCCATGAATGCACGGCACAACCCTCGGCCAGCCTGGTCGCGGGGGCGCGCGGCGGCCTCGGTCCTTCGGGAGTCCCTCGCCGTGGCGGCGTTCGGCCTGCTGGTTGCACTGATCGCCAACCAACTCTCGCCGCGGGGACTCTCGTTCACCCGCAACTACTTCCCGGCGTCCGCGCCGGCGGATCGCCTGACACAGCCCCAGGCGTCCCCGCCCCCGACCGGCGGGACGAACGCCACCGAAGCCACGCCAGCAAGCGAAGTGGTCGCCCGCTTGCAGGCCCGTGGACTGCGCCGGGGGAGCCACCAGGACGTGGCGAGGCTGTTTCAAGATCCGGGCTACGAGACGGAACGCATCGTGTTCGTGGATGCCCGGAAGGACGACAGGTACACCGAAGGACATATTCCGGGCGCCTATCAGCTCGATCATTACTACCCGCTGAATCATCTCCCCGACCTCCTGCCGGTCTGTCAACTGGCCGACACCGTGGTCGTCTACTGCACCGGCGGGAACTGCGAGGATAGTGAGTTCGCCGCGCTCCTGCTGAAGGAGTCCGGCGTGCCCGCGGAGAAACTGCTCGTGTATGCCGGGGGCCTGGAGGAGTGGAGGTCCCAAGGGCTGCCGGTCGAGATGGGGGCCCGCCACAGCGGAGACCTGCGGATTGCGGACCGATGAATCCCGAGACCGAGCCTGCCCGCGACCGCCACCCGCTGCCCCCGTCTCGCCATGGTGGGTGGCTCTGGACAGACCTGGGCGGCGTGCTCGCCCGCCTGGTAGTGGGCGGTGGATTCGTGGTCCTCGGTTGGTCGAAGGTGCTGGACCCCGTGGATTTCCTGAAGCTGATCCGCCAGTACGAGGTTGTTCAAATGCCGGTCCTGCTGAACGGCGCGGCCGTGGTGCTACCCTGGCTCGAACTGTGTTGCGGCCTCTTCCTGATCACCGGGATCGCCGTGCGGGGCACCGCCCTCCTTTCGTTGGCCATGCTCATCCCCTTCACGATCCTGGTGCTCGGACGCGCGCTCCAGATCCACGCCGCGGGCGAACTCCCGTTCTGCGCCATTCGCTTCGATTGCGGTTGTGGCGCCGGCGAGGTCGTGATCTGCCACAAGTTGGCCGAAAACGGCATCCTCATCCTGCTCTCCGCCCTCCTGGCGTACTCCCCGCAAGGACGTGGGTGCCTCAGGCATACCTTGATTCCGACAGGCATGGGCGCCGAGGGGAATCCCCGGCCCTGAAGTCTGGCGAGCCTTCTGACGTCATCCCAAAGGGATGCCAAACGGTAGCCGGAGGTCGCCAGACCCCCGGAACCCCCGCCGGATACCCCCCGACCCGGGCGGGGGGCGCCGAGTTCCCATCCTCCGACCACCCGTTCACGGCGTCACGAGCCTCAGCCCACCCGCAGGACCATTCGTTTCCGGGGCCCTCACCAGGGCCGCCGCCACCGGACGGCGCTGCGCCTGCTGAAGCACCGGCACCCGCAACTCCGGGAACTTCGGGTGATTCGACTTGAGGGTTACCTCCACCTTCTGGGTGGACTGGAGTTGGACTCCCGCAGGAACACTGACCGCCACCGTGAACACCCGCCCCGGCTGCAGTTCCCTCAGAGTTACGCCGGCCCCCGGCAGGTTGATCGTCGCTTCCGACAGCGTCAGGAAGTTCGTCCCGGTGTTCCGAACCGTCACCGCAGGCTGGATCGCGCCGGGCAGCGGCCCGGCCGGCAGGGTGATCCGGGACGGCGTGACCTGGATCACCGGTTGCACATTCGCGTACACCGGAATCGAGAGCAGGGGCATGTTCGTCGACGACGTCCTCAACGTCACCTGCCCCTGGACGAACGTGGACAGGAGTTCCGGCAGGACCGTCAGCCAGAGTTCGAATTCCTTCCCCGCCTTGATCGTGTTCAGCGCCACCCGGAAGGAACGGTTGGAGCAATCCGGTTCCGAGAGCGTCAGCGGCGCCTCCAGGTTGTTCACGATCCGCACCACCCGCGTCTCGTTCGTCCGGGCCTCACCCGACACGTGGAAGTACGCCGACGCCGGGTTCACGTCGATCGGTCGCCAGATCGTGGCCCGGAGTTGGAGGACGACGTTCGACTGCGTGCGGTCGTTGCAGCTGACCACGGCGCTTTTCACCACGGTTCCGCTGAAGCCGGTCGAGTTGAACTGGAGCGGGATCCTCCCGGTCTGGCCGGGCTCGACGCGCTTGTCCCAGGTGCCCGCAGTGGTGCAGCCGCAACCCGGTCTCACCCCCGCAATTTCCAGCACGGCGTTGCCGGTGTTGGTGAAAACGAAATCGTGGCGGACGACCGAGCCCGCGTCCATCCGGCCAAAGTCGTGCACCAACCCGGCGAACCGAGCCCGCGGACCCACGGCCGGCTCGGCCGGCCGTGGCGCAGCCGCTCCCCGCGCGACCAAGGTCGCGAGCACCAGTCCCAGAGTACAGGCAGGTACTTTCATGGATGGGCTAACCTAGTGCCACCCAAACCAGGAACCAACATGGTTTTCCGTGCTGCCGACCCCGCGACTGGCCAGAAGGCGGAAATGGCCCCACACTCGCTTGCGATCACACACTCCGATCCAAAGCCACCCAAACTCCCGCCACCGCCTCCTTCGCGGACCTCACCGCACCCTACCTCGATGCACTCCCTCCCCCCGGTCATCGACGTCGTGGCCGAAGACGTCCCCTCGGCGGCAGCCGCCAACCTGGACCCGCGCGAACTCGCCGACCTCCGCCGCGCGCGGAACCTCCTCGGCAGCCCCGGCGTGGCCATACGGTTCGCCAACCTGCTCGGCTCGCCCATTGAGACGGGCATGCGACTGCTGCCCTCCGGCGCCTCCCGGCTGGTCCATCGCGCCACCCGCGCCGCTCTCGACCGGGCCCTGAACCTTGCGCTCAGGTCCCTCGACTTCAGAGCTCATCCCGCCCCCCCTCCCAACAACCGCCTCCACAAACTGGTCGCCGGCGCGTCCGGTGCCGTGGGTGGCGCCTTCGGCCTC
>JBBQML010000674.1:0-3432 GCA_038328885.1 Verrucomicrobiota bacterium
GCACCACCGCGCCCTCGAGGGTGTCGTCATCCGTGCCGAAGAGGTGGACCCCCAGCAGGCGGCGGACGACCTCCTCGGCGTCCCGGACCACCCCGCCCCCCTCCGCGCCACTCGCGGTGAGGCGCACGTCGACCTCACCCGTGCGGGCACAGTAGCCGATCTCCAGACCGCGCAGTCGCAGCGGGGGCAGTTCGGGGAGGAGGCGTTCCTCGACCGCGGACTCGCCCAGTCCGCACGTGCGCAGTGTCCGGCACTGAAACGCGGTGGCGGCCGGTCGACGTTCCCGGATGAGTGGCAGCGCGAGTCGGTCGAACATGGGACGCAGCTCCCGAGGGGGGCCGGGCAGCAGGATCAGCAGTGAACCACCCGGGCGGAATCGGTCAGGCTCGACGGTCATGGCCAGCCCGGGTGCGGTGCCGTGGTCGTTCGCGAGCACCAGTGCGCCTTCGGGTACCTGTGCCTGGATCGCGACCCCCGCGGGCATGGGACGGCCCCGTTGGGTGAAGAATCGACGGATGTTTTCCAGCACCGCAGGGTCTTCCCGAAGAGGACACCCCAGCAGCCCGGCGATGAGGTCCCGAGTCAGATCGTCCGACGTGGGGCCGAGCCCGCCGGTGGCGATGACGAGATCGGCGCGGGTCAGGGCCTCGGCGACGGCGTCCCGGATCGCCTCGGCGGTGTCGGCCACAGCCACCTGGCGGGAGACCGGCAGGCCGGCGTCGGCGAGTCGCCGGCAGAGCCACTGCTGGTGGGTGTTAAGGACGCGGCCGAGCAGCAGTTCCGAGCCGGTGTTGAGGATTTCGACCTGCACGGCGGAGAGGGTAGGGGGGGCGGTCGGCCGGAGCAAACCGCGCGGCGGTGGCTGGCCGCGGTGCTCGCCCGTGTCCGCGGACCACCGGAGCGTTCCGCTGCGCAGACCGGGACAGCCGGGACGCCGAAGGCCCGGGCGCAGGTGGGGGAGGTGGGGCGGTTCCGAGGCAACCGGACCCTACGGGAATCCGGATCCTCAACCCCGGATGGGTCCGCCGCGCGGGTGGGTCGGGTGGCCCTCGCCCACTTGGAACCTGAGGAACAGTTCGTCGGCGTGGCGACGAACCTGGCGAAGTTCCAGTCGGGTGGCCTCCACCAACCGGGCCACGCCTTTGCCCTCGGCCAGGGTCGGTGCGTCGTGGCCGCCAACGATCCTGGGGCACAGGGTGAGGTGGAGTTCATCCACCAACCCCGCCAGGAACAGGGAGTCGTTCAACTCGGCGCCCCCTTCGCAGAGCAGTCTCCTGACGCCACGGGTTTTCTTCAGCCAGCGCAACGCGGCAGCAAGGTCGAGTTCCCGGCGGCCAAATCTCCGGACCTCCGCTCCCACCGACCGCAGCCGGGCACGGTTCGCGATGCTGGCCCCGGGCCCCACCAGGACGACGAGCGGGGATGAGCGATCGAGGAAGACCTCCGCGTCGGACCGGAGCCGGCCCCTGCCGGACACCACCACCCGCAATGCCGATGGGGCCAAGCCCCGCCGGGCGCGGAGGCGCGTGTACCGCGCCCCCCCGTTCCCGAGGGTGATGCCGGGCTCGTTGACCGTCCGTGCCCCGCACAGAATGGCATCGGCCGTGGCCCGGAGTTCGTGGAGGTGGCGCAAGTCGCGGGCACTGCCGAAGGAGGTGACGGCGCGGTTCGCCGTGGCGATCTTCCCATCGGCGGTCATGGCCATGTTGATCAGGACGTAGGGGCGGTCCATGGGGCAGCGTCTGGACGGAACCTCACAAGAGCAACATCGCGTCGCCGTAGCTGAAAAAGCGAAAACCCAACTGCACCGCGAGGCGATAGGCGTCGAGCACCCGCGCCCGCCCGGCACAGGCCCCGGGCGTGGCGAAGGCGCTTACCAGCATCAGGAGGGTGGAGCGGGGCAGGTGGAAATTCGTCAGCAATCCGTCGACGACCCGGAACTCGGCGGGCGGGTGGAGAAACAGCCGCGTGCGGCCGTTACCGGGGACGAGGCGTCCGCCGTGTTCACGGCCAACGCTCTCGAGCACTCGCAGGGATGTCGTGCCCACGGCGATCACGCGGCGGCCCTCGGCCCTGGCTTGGTTGATGCGGTCGGCGGAGTCCGCAGGCAGGCAGAAGCGCTCGCTGTGCATGGCGTGGTCGGCCAATCGGGCGGTCTTGACCGGTGCGAAGGTGCCCACTCCCACGTGCAACGTCAGTTCGCATTGCTGAACCCCGAGGCGGGCAAGCTGGCCGAGGAGTTCCCCGGAGAAATGGAGGCCCGCGGTCGGGGCGGCAACCGAGCCCGATTCCCGGGCATAGACCGTCTGGTAGCGTTCCCGATCCACCGGATCCTGGGTGACGCGTTCGATGTAGGGAGGCAGCGGGAGCTCGCCAAAGGCGAACGCGTACTCCACTGGATCGATATGGGATGGGAAGAGTACCCGGCAGTGGCCGGCCTCGTTCTTCTCCATCACCCGCACCTCGATGGGCGGTCCGGGCGCGATCGGGAGCTGGATTCGGGCACCGATGCGGAGTCGCTTGCCGGGCCGGAGCAGGGCCCACCAACCCGCTTTCGGGTCGGGTTCGAGGAGCAGCAGTTCGACCCGCGCGCCGCCTTCGGGGCGGACGCCTCGGAGGCGTGCGGGCAGGACTTTCGAATTATTGAGGACCAGGACGTCGCCCGCCCGGAGGAAATCGGGAAGGCGCTCGAAGACGGTTGGTTGCAGGCTGGGTGGGGAACGATGCAGGACCATCAATCGCGAGGCGGTGCGGATGGGGGCGGGGTGTTGGGCGATGAGCTCAGGCGGCAGCGGGTAGTCGAAGTCGGCGGTCAGCACGGCGAGGAGCGATAAGGATAACGCCAGTTCCGGATTACGCGTTGGGCGTGCCAGTTTGCAAACGTTTGCAAACGTTTGCGGTTGCGATGATTATCCACAAGTTACTCACAACGCAACGTCGCCCGGTGAGCAAGTCGGACTTGGGGGCGGCGTTTTATAGGTTGCAGCGGTGTGTCAAAGTGTAGCACTTTGGGGGTGTGTGGGGGAGATAGGGGCAACAGCCCATCCCACGTCTCATGCCGGATCTGGAAAACGCCACCCAGCGCGATGCCGCCACGCCCCTGTTTGTCTCGGAGTTTGAGAACAAGCTGGACGACAAGCGGCGCATCCAGATCCCCAGCGCGTGGCGGCGGGGTCGCGATGGCGGTCTGAGGTTTTTGCTGTTGCCCATGCCGAAGCGGATGTGGCGTCCGGCTTGTGTGATGGCTCTTACACCCGAACGGTTCCTGAACATGGTGAGCGAGTTGCGACAAATGAAGGTGATGGACGAGCGGGCGGATTCCCTGCGGCGATTGCTCTCGACCCGTACCTACGAGGTGGAGACCGATAGCGCGGGGCGCGTGGTGGTGCCGGACGCCCTGGTCATGGCCACGGATCTGAAGGAGCGGGCGGT
>JBBQML010000675.1:0-3422 GCA_038328885.1 Verrucomicrobiota bacterium
AACCCGGTCGACGGTCACCCGCAGGCCGGGAAGTTCGAAGGGTGCGGTCACGGGCAGGGTACGGTCACAGAGGGAATTCGGCTGCGCGGCGATAGGGATTCGGACAGACGGGATTCGGACAGACGCGGGGCCCGGCCGTGCTAGCTGCGAGGCGCGGCGCCCGCCAGGCTCAAGGTCAGCACCACCTCATCGGCCACCTTGTCGGTGGGGGCCTTGGCATTGATGCCGAAGTCGGTGCGTTTCACGGTGAAACTCGCCCGCACCACGAGCAGGTCCCCCTGGACCTGGCCGTTCGTCCGGGCCCCGAGCTTATCCTTCAGATAGGTCAGCTTCACGGGAACCTTAAGCTCCTTCGTGACCCCCTTGAGCGTCAGCTTGCCCTTGAGCTGAGCCGTCGTGACGTCACCCACGGTCTTCACCTCCTCGAGGCTGCCGGCTTCGAAGGTGAGGGTCGGATGATTGGCGACGTCCATCCAATCCTTGCCGTGCATGTGGTCCTTCATCACGGAGTTCGAGACCTGCATCGAGGCCGATTCAACCACGATCTTGCCCTTGGTTTCCGCCGGCTTGGCCGGGTCGAACTGCACCTCCCCCGAGATGCCGTTCGCCGAACCGCTGATCGCCTCCAGCGGGGCGTCCATCACGAAGGTCACCGTGTTGACACCTTTGGCGTCCTTGAAGTTGAACTTGAGCGGGGCCGCCTGGGCCATCGCCAGGGAACCCATCGTCGCCAGCCAGCACAGCAATAGTCTCTTCATGTCCGGTTCCGGTCCTTGGTTGTCGGTTGATCTAGGGGTGGGTCACCAGCCCGGGCGGGCGTGGCCTGGCCAGCCAGGAACAGGCGAACACCACGCTGGCCAGCAGCAGTGTGCCGCAGAGGAAATCGACGCCCGGGACGAAGTTCTTCTGCCATTCGATGTACTCGAGTTCGGTCACCGCATCCACCTTGGTCACGGCGACGCGATTCTTGGTCCAGCCAAGGTTGGGTCCGCCGAAGAGCCAGAAAGCCATCCCCACGACGGCCAGTCCCAGCGCCAGCAGCCTCAACCTCATTCGCATGACGCCCGGACTAATAGGCACCTTCACGAAAACCGCAACCTCTCCGCGCCAAGCCGATGCACCAGGCGACGATGGGCACTGGTGAACGCCAGACCCTCGAGCTCGTCGAGCGTCCGCCAGAGCAGCCCCACGCGGCGTCGCGGGGCCCGGGCGAACTCCACCCGGAACACCCGTTGCTGGATCCGGTAACGGGTGATGGCGTGGCGGATCTCCATCCAGCGCCGGGGCGCCGCTCCCCCGGAGCCGACGAGGCGTCCGACCAGTTCCGCCGGATCAGGCCAGGGCAGGGTCACTTCCGCGTTGGGAAACTCCCAGAGCGAACCATTGACCCCGTCCCTGGGCCGCTGGCAGATCGCGAAGCGCCCGGCGAAGTTCGCCACGAGCGTGATGAAGTGCCGGGGGGTCGTCTCGGGACGTGCGGCCAGACACGGGTACGACTCCGGAGCGCCCTGGCGCCGCGCCCGACAACCCGTCGCGAGCGGGCAGCGGTCGCAAGCCGGGTCCCGCGGGAGACAGACCGTGGCGCCCAATTCCATCAACCCCTGGTTGATCTGGGAGCAGGCGGCGGGACGGGCCGTCGCGGCCGCGGTCCCAACCCAACGCCGCGCCTCCTCCCACAACCGGGCATTGAGTTCGGAAGCTCGAGGGTCCCCGGCCCAGGCGTGCAGCCGCGTCAGTACCCGGATCACATTCCCATCCAGGATGGGCTCCGGCTGGTTGAAGGCGATGCTGCAGATCGCGCCCGCTGTGTAGCGACCGATGCCCGGCAGGGCCAGCACCGCCTCCCGATCACTGGGGAACCGACCGCCGTGCTCTGCCTGGATCCGGCGCGCCGCGGCCTGCAGGTGGCGTGCGCGACGGTAATAGCCCAACCCCTCCCAGAGCTTCAGCACCCGGAACTCAGGGGCCCCCGCCAGCGGACCGATCCCGGGCAATTCCCGCATCCACCGCTCCCAGTAAGGGATCACGGTCTTCACCTGCGTCTGCTGGAGCATGATCTCCGACACCCACACCCCGTAAGGGTCGGTCGACCGCCGCCACGGCAGGTCCCGGGCGTGCTGCCCGAACCAATCGAGCAGGCCCCGAACCCTCCCGGCCAGAGATGCACGTCCCACCAGGCTCCTTCCTCAACGAACAGCCTCGACCGGGGGGTCGAACGTGATGGTGGGCGGATCGATCCGCCGCTCAAGTTCCAGCGCCGCGTCTCCCTCCAGTTCGTCAGGAAACACCACGACGATCGCGGTGAACCGGTCCTTCCTCCAGTGATCCTCCCGCAGGAGCCACCGCCGCACATACTCCGCCGCCGACTTGCGGCATTCCTCGCGCACGAGGCGGAGATGGCGACGGTCCCCGGCCCGCGCTTCGAGGGCGGGAGTCAGTCCCTTCTCCAGTTCCGTCAGGTTCTCCGCCTTGTTCCAGCGGCCCCAACCGCTCTCGGTACGCTTCTCCATCTGGTCGGTATGGATGGCGGGCGGGTTGCTCGGCCGGATCGGGGGCGCCAGAACGACGCAGACACTGTCCCGCGTGGTCAGGCGCCACGGGTCGGATAACCGTAGATGGTAACGGAACGTCACCGGCACCCGGATCTCGGAGACCGTCGTCCCGAGGTCCAGCCAGCCCCAGAACGTGGTGCGATTATCAGTCCGCATGAACGATTCCGGCGTCTGGGCCGTGGCCAATTCCAGGACGTCGCCGCGGGTGGACACACTCTCGGGAATCCCCTCGATGAAGGTCGTGGTGATGGTGCCGCGCTGGAATTTCTCGGCGATGCCCGGCAGTTCGCGCAAGGCAGCCTCCATCGCCCGCCCGCTCTCGACGACCACGTCCCGCCCGGAGTTCAGGGTCTTGAAATAGGCCACCAAGGCGAGCAACGCCAGAACCACGAGGACACCGGCGGCGATCGCGGTTCGCCAGGGGAAGTCCCGATACGTTGGTGGCGATTCGTCCGCCATGCCAAAAACGGTTCGGACCGCGACTATCGGGACTCCCGCTTAACGAGGGCGGCGAAGCGCCCCAGTGCCCGGCCGCAATCCCGGGCCACCGGGCCGAATGCCGCCGCCAACAGCTCGGCTATGAGGTTCGCCAGAGCAGCCACTGCGGCAGCCACCAGGGCCGCAAAACACAGCACCCCAGGCACGTCGGACAAACCTCGCTCGAACAGGAACCAGGACGCCGCGGCAAGCGCCAAGGCGAGGAGGGCGTCAACCACGACGCGGAACGCCAGGGAATCGCGGCGGGAGCAGGTTGCGTTAGTCATGGGATCGGTGTGAAACCACGCCACTCAGGGTGCGCCCACAACCGAGGCTGTCCAGTTCAAGTTCTGCGCCGGGCCTGGTTCCCGTGCATCCACAGGTTGTCGGTGC
>JBBQML010000676.1:0-3418 GCA_038328885.1 Verrucomicrobiota bacterium
GCCGGGGTGAGGACGTTGTGCTGGACGAGATTGTGGAACGGTTCGCAGGTGAAGGCGTGTTCGCGGCCCGCCGGATCGCGGGCGAAGAGGAGGTCGTCGCGGTAGATCATGCCGCTGCAGGCGGAGGTGAAATGCCCCGCCTCGCCGAAGCTGTGGTAGCGCTTTTCCTGCGGGCTGGCGGGCCAGACTTTCGGACTGAGGGGGACCACGACCTGCCGCGTCGGGTCCGGTGCGGCCACGTGCGGGTTTCGCGAGAGGTAGTGGTCAGCCAGGACGTAGTGCCAGAGCGGGCGGATGTTCTGGGTCCCGAACCAGTGCCCCCAGTCGTCGCGATTGCGCCCGTACTGCGAAGGGCCGCTCTGGGGCTGCAGTTCGCCGGTGTTGGGGTTGAAGCGAAAGTCGCGGCTACCCACGGCGAACTCGCCCGCGCGGGTGCGGAGGCGGGTGTTCACGCCGTAGTTGCCGTGATGCCCGCCGGCGGCGCAGTAGACCCAGTTGTCGAGGCCCCAGCGCAGCCCGTTCGCACGGAGTTGCTGGTTGCCCTCCAGCAGGCCGCTTACCAGCACCGCACGGGTGTCCGCCCGGCCGTCGCCATTGGTGTCGCGTAAGAAAAAGACCTCCGGTGCGGCGGTGACGATGACACCGTCGCGCCAGGTGAGCAGCCCGGTGGGGAAGTTCAGTCCCTCGGCGAAGAGGCTCGAGCGCTCGTAACGACCGTCACCGTCAGTGTCCTCGAGGATGCGCACGCGTCCCCCGGGTTTGCCCTGTCCGTCCAGCCCCAGCGGGTAGTCGGCCATCTCGACCACCCAGAGTCTGCCGGCGGGATCCCAGTCGATGGCCACCGGGTCGAGGGTCAACGGTTCCGCGGCGACGAGTTCGACGCGGTAGCCGTTAGGAATATGGATTTTGGCAAGCGATTCTGCAGGCGAGAGAGGGAGGGAGTCGGGCGGGGGCGTGGCACCCGAACTCGGGGAGGCGGCGCTGGCCTGGGTCCGCGGCGGCGACGGAGGGGAAGCCGGAGGGGACGCGGGGGTTGGCGTCGGGGACGGAGCCGGGGAGGCGGGGGGTGAGAGGGCGGCGGCCCGGTAGTGCGCGGTGATCTCGACCGCGGGGAGGGCGCGTCCGTAAACCGCGACTTCGTCGAGGCGGCCTTCGAGTCCGAACAAACGGTCGTTCCGACCACCGAGGAAAACCTCGTGGACGTCGAGCGGCACGGTCGGCTCGAGGTCGCCGGCGATCTCGGGTTCGGCGCGGCCATCCAGGTGGACCCGGACGCTCCTGCCTTCGCGGACGAGCGCCACATGGTGCCATGCTTTTTGGGCCAGCACGGTCCGGCCGCCGAGCACCTGGTCGCGCTCGTTGCCATTGGAGACGAAGAGCCGGCCCTGGAGGTCGGCCCGGTGGGTGCCGCCGATGCCGAGGTGCTCGCCGCGGGCGGACGGGTCGCCTTCAGGACCGCGGGAGAACACGTAGCCCGTGACGGCACGGACATCGGGCGGCAGGCCGTTCCAGAACCAGCCCTCGACGGTGTAGTTCGTGCCCAGCGGCAGGCGGGCCCGGACGCGCCCGCCGGCGGTGTGGACCGCGCGGTTGATGCGGTGGCCGGAGAAGGCGGAGGTCTGGAGGGCCGGGGAGGGAGATCGGCCCGTGCCACTGCCGGCGCCCGGCAGGTAAACCGCGACCCCGGGTTCAAGGATGGCGTCGTTCCCCTGCCCGGTGGCGTCCCGGGCGGTGGGTGCGACGATCTCGTCGAGGCGCCAATAGGCGAGGGGTTGGGATTCCAGCACGCTGCGGGCGTAGGGTCCGTGCTCCGTGGGGATGACTCGACGGGGTTGGCCGGCGACTTCTTCCAGGAGGTCGAGGAGAGCTTCGACGATGCGGGGCTCCGCGTCGATCTCCAGTCCGGCGGTCCGGGCTGGCCAGGTGGTGTAGCCCCCGAGTCGGTGCTGCTCCGGGGGCGGGATATAGCCCTCCGCGCCGTTGGCGAGCGCGACGTTGACGGTGAGAGGCAGCGGGCTCTGCGCCTTCAGCTTCAGGCCGGTGATGGCGTACACCTCATTCGGGATCGCGGTCAGGCCAAGTTCGCCAATGCGGACGGCCTGCAGCTTCAATTCGGTGCGCTGGCGTTCGTGCAGGTGCAACGCTTCCCAGGCGTAGATCTCCGGCAGCGTGGTGGGCAGGCGGTCGCCGAGGGTGTTGGTCATCCGCCGAGCCCAGGCCAGGCGGGCCTCGTCCGGGACGCGGTAGCGCAGTGGCAAGGTGCGCTCCGCCATGCGCAAGGGTACGTGGTCCTGCCAGCGGATCCGCGGGTAGGCCTCGAGCACCCGATCCGCCAACTCCTTCGCGTAGGCGTCGTAACCGAGCTCGTGCTTGGGCGCCCCGTAGTCCATCCACATCAGATCGCCGCTCGTGCCCTGCGAGAAGAGGGCCACAAAGCCGTCGTCCGCCTGCAATCCCCGGGCGACGTGCCCGGCGAACCGCCCGTAGTAGTCGGAGGAAATCAGCGGCGAGCCGTAGTAGTGCTGCGAATAGTTGGCCAGAAGCGCCATCGGCCGTCCTTCGGGGCTCGTGACCGCCAGGATGGTGAGTTCGGGGTCGACCGGGCCGGAAGGACCAATCGCGTCCGGGCTCTCGTGTCCCGGATGCATGTGGGCGCGGACGTTCGCCTCGCCGAACGGATCGGTGAGCATCCGGTCCGGCCGCCGGACCCAGCGACGGTTGAAGGTGTGGTCCCAGTCGTCGAAGGACGTCCATCCGACCCGTGCGGGGGTGAGGCGTTCCGCGGCGCCAGCGATGTCCTCGGCAATCCTCGGGGGCAGGCTGGCAGCGTAGCCTGGGTCCACCCGGCTCCCCAGGCATCCCATGGCCGCGGGGGCGGAGTGGGTGTGGGTGGAGGAAACCAGCATCCGCCCGGTGGGGATCCCGGTGGCCCTGGCGGCGAGGTCCTTGGCGCGATCGATCAGATCCCGCGGCACCATGCAGGAGTCCACCACGCAGACGGCGAGACGGTGGGTGCCGTCATCGAGGACCAGGGCCTTGGCAAAGAGCGGGTCCACGACGCGATCCGCCGAGCGTTCGGTGAACATCGCGTTGGCGATGACGGGGAACCGGGTGGGTGAGATGTCCACCGCGTGGGCGCCGGCGCGGAAGGGCGGTTCGGCGGCTGGAGCTGCCGGGCCGGTGGTCAGCAGCGGCAGCAATAGCAGCAACGTGAGGGCCGCACGACGGGGATGCATGGGAAGCACGTTGGCGGCTCGCACGGCGCAATTCAACCGGGCGCTGGGCGGTGCATCCAGAAGTTGTGGGTGACCGGATACCAAAGCGCCGCCTCGCCCGGCTCCTCCTCCTCTTTACCCACAGAAAGGGGGTTCCCGCATATTGTGGAGGTGGTCTAACCAGGCTTGCGGTTGGGTTCCTG
>JBBQML010000677.1:0-3411 GCA_038328885.1 Verrucomicrobiota bacterium
GGCCTTCATGAGCGTCTCGGAATCCTCGCGGTCGAGGATCGTGAAGTCGCCGCGGTAGTCCAGCAGCTCGGCGTGGGGCCCCCCGGTGGGGGGCCCCCACGGGGTGGATTTACCCCCCCCACAGGGGCCGCGGGCATCGACCCCAAGAAGGCGCGCTTCCCCAAACCCGAGGTGCTCTGTGACCTGTTGTCCCGCGCCGTCAACGAGCGTAAGTCCGTCGGCAACATCATCGAACGCCTCCATCCCGGGCTCGAGTCGGTCCAGGCCGATATCGAACGGGTGGGTGCCCTTTACACCGTCCGGAAACAGCAGGCGAACGTGATGGACTTCGACGACCTGCTGAAGCTCTGGCTGCGGCTGCTCGAGGAAGTGCCTGAGTTGCGCGAGCGCTACCAGAATCGCTTCCGCTTCGTCCTGGTGGACGAGTATCAGGACACGAACCAGATCCAGAGCGACCTCATCGACCTCCTCGCGGCGGGGCATCGGCAGGTCATGGTGGTGGGGGATGACTCGCAGAGCATCTACTCGTGGCGTGGAGCGAACTTCCGGAACATCCTGGATTTCCCGCGTCGTTACGCCGACGCACGGGTCTACAAGATCGAAGTCAACTACCGGAGCACACCTGAAATCCTGGCGGTGGCCAACGCGGCCATCGCGGCGAACACGGACCAGTTCGCCAAGCGTCTGGCCGCGGCGCGACCCTCCGGTGCGCGTCCGGCCCTGGTGCCCTGCGAGGACGGGCAGCAGCAGGCGGCGTTCGTGGCCCAGCGGGTCGCGGAGTTGTACGAGGAGGGGACCGGGCTGCGGGAGGTCGCGGTGCTGTACCGGTCCCACTTCCACGCCCTCGAACTGCAACTGGAGTTCACGCGCCGGGGGATTCCGTACACGATCACCAGCGGCCTGCGGTTCTTCGAGCAGGCGCACATCAAGGACGTCGCGGCCTGGCTGAAACTGGTCGCCAATCCCGTGGACGAGGTTTCCTTCAAGCGGGTGGCGATGCTTCTGCCCGGGGTCGGGCCGAAGGCTGCGGACAAGCTCTGGGCCGCCTTCGGGACCGCCCGCGTCGCGGGGGTGGGGAAGCTCGAGGGCGAGGCGGCGCGCGTGGCGCCCTGGTTGATGGCCGCCGCCCCCGCGGCCCCGAAGAAGACAGCGCTGGCCTGGGCCAATGTCGCGACGACGGTCGCCCAACTCGAGATGCCCCCCACCGCGGGCCGGGCCGGCGAGATGATCCGGGTTGTCCTGGAGGCGTTTTATGAGGACTACGCAACGGAGACCTTCCGGAATGCGAGGAACCGCCTCGACGACCTTGAGCAGTTGGCGATCTATGCGGGGCAGTTCGAGACCCTGACGGATTTCCTCACGCAGCTCTCACTGCTGAACAACATGGAGGCCGAGGCCGAGCAGCGCCCGGCCGGGGCGGACGACGACCGGGTGCGTTTGACCACCGTCCACCAGGCCAAGGGACTCGAGTTCCAGGTGGTCTTTGTGGTGATGCTTTGCGACGGGATGTTTCCCTCCGGCCGCTCGCTGGACGACCCCCAGGCGGAGGAGGAGGAGCGGCGGCTATTCTACGTGGCGGTCACCCGGGCCAAGGACGAGCTCTACCTCTCCTACCCGTTGCTGCGGTTGACCCCGGGCCAGGGAATGATGCCCCTCCTGCAGTCCCGTTTCCTCCGCGAGGTGCCCGGGAGCCTGATGGAGGAATGGAACCTTCGGGCGAGCCATGGCGAGTGGGTGCCGGGTTCCGGTGCGGGGACCCCGGGTGCCCCGGCCTCCGCGGGTCGTTTCGGGAAGGACACGGGCGATTCGGCGGATGCCGATGCCCCGTTCTAGGACGCATTCCTCCACCGCGGGCCTGGATTGACCCGGTCGTCGACCGCTGCCGTTCGCGTCACTCCACTCGACGGCTTGTGGCCGGGGAGGTAGGGGTGGCGCGTGGATTACTTCCTGGGTGTTGACGGCGGAGGCACGCGCACGCGCTCCGCCCTGGTCGATGAGCAGGGTCGTGTGGTCGGCCGAGGCGAGGCGGGTTCCTGCAACCTGCACCATCACGACGAGGATGAGGTGCGCCGGCACCTCTCCGAGGCCCTCGCCGCCAGCCTCCGCGGCGTTGGCGTACCGGCCGAGCCCGGCATCGTCTCCGCCTTCATGGGAATGGCCGGCGTGACACGTCCATCCACCGCGGACCGATACCGGCAGTTGGTGCGGCAGATCGGGTTGACCGGTGCGCGGGTGGGGATCGATCACGACATCCGGATCGCCTTGGCGGGCGGCCTCGGAGGGCGTGCGGGGATTGCACTCATCGTGGGAACCGGATCGTCCTGTTACGGCCGGGACTCGACCGGTCGCTCCTGGCAGAGCGGTGGTTGGGGGGCATTGGCCGCGGATGAAGGCAGCGGTTACGACCTGGGGCGGCAGGCAATCGTGGCCGCGGTGCGGATGGCGGACGGCCGGCTTCCCGCCACCCCGCTGCGTGACCGGGTCTTCGGATGGCTCGGCGTCAGCAGTGTGTTCCAGATGCTGGCCCGGGTGCATGAGGAGGGATTGGAACGTCACGAGGTCGCGGCTTTCGCTCCCGAGGTCATCCGACTCGCCCAGGAGGGTGACGCCGCGGCCCGCCGGATCCTCGAGGGCGGAGCGACGGAGCTGGCCGCCATGGTCAAGGCGACCCACCGGGGCTGTCCGACCGGCGACGCGCCCGAGGTGGTGATCCACGGCGGCCTCGGGGTGTCCCCGACGGTCTATCGTGAGTTGGTGTCCGCCGCGATCCTCCGCGTCCTGCCCGAAGCCCGGATCGTGGAGGCAGAACTCGAGCCGGTCCTCGGAGCGAGCCTGCTGGCCCTGCAGGAGGCTGGCGTGCCGATCACGCCGAAGGTCCTCCAATCGCTCGCCGAACCCTTGGTCGTCTGATCTCTGACCACCCCCTGCCTACGCACCGCGGGAGGGGGAAACCGTGGACCCGGGCCGTTGGGTCCAGCGTTCGATGGTGAAGTCCGCGGTGTCGCGAAGCACCTCCGCGAGCACGAACGAGTCCTCGAACGAGGGGAAGTGGGTGTCCCCTTCGACCTTGCGCTTCACCCGGGTGAGTAGCAGTTCGGCGCACCAGGGGAGCAGTGCCGCGTAGACCGACTCTCCCCCGCAGACGAACACGGGCCCGTGAGGCGGCAGCGTCCGGAGTTCCTGCGCACTGGCGAGCGTGACCACCCCGGGGTGCCGGAACCCGGCCCTGCTCAGGACCACGGTCCGGCGGCCCGGCAGCGCCCTGCCAATGGACTCGAAGGTGCGCCGCCCCATCAGCAGCGTCCCTCCCAGGGTGGTCTGCTTGAACCAGCGGAAGTCCTCGGGCAGGTGCCACGGGATTCGGTTCCCCTGGCCGATGACCCGGTTCTCCGCCATCGCTGCGATCGCGAT
>JBBQML010000678.1:0-3405 GCA_038328885.1 Verrucomicrobiota bacterium
CGGTGAAGTAAGATCCGATAACATAACTGGAGGTCTGGTCGGACATGCAGTCAATACAACTTTTTCCCCGCAAGGTCTTCGCCCGGGCCGAGGCGGTCTACTCACTGCACGGCGCGACGGACCGCTTGAGACTCGTGACACCCGACGCCCCCCATGATTTTCCGGAGGCGGAGCGTCTGGCGGCTTACGCTTGGCTGGATTCGTTGCTCAAGTGAGGAGTCGCCCACCGACCCTCGCCCCACGGGTGGAATTCCCCGGGCAATCCCGAGGCCCGCGACCCGGCGATACCACTGCCCTTCCTATTCTTCCGGACCTACTCGATGGTCAGCTCTTGCCTTCGCGCCTGGAACGGGCGCGCAACCCCTCGTCCAGGGCCCGCGGCACCTGGCGGAGCGTGTACTGAATATCCCGCCTCGGTTTCATGCAGGCACTCTTGGATTCACATGCAGGCACCGTCAAACCCCGACTAGGGGGCATCCAATCAAGGGGCCCGCCCACCTACTGCCAGCCCACGTCGGCTCGTACGCACTCAGAGACTCCGACGGCGGGATTCGAAGAGGTAGAGCCGGAACCCGAGATGCATCTGAAAGGTGGAGAAGCCACCCGAAAGGTTGTCGCCATTCACCTGGATCTCGTGGCCCCAGGAATAATTCCACATGGCGTCGGCGTGGAACGACACGTTGCGGGCGACGAACCATTCCAACCCGGCACCAATCTCGGCGGCAGGGTAGATGCCCTTTGCATCGACGTCCGCCCGCCCGGTGCCGTCGTTGAATTCCCCGTAGGTCCCGCCGATCCCGCCGAACGCGTACGGAACCCACCGCCCGCCGGACAGGGGAGCGCGGAGTCGCAGTCGGGGGACGACCGAGGCGACCGCGTACTCCCCGAGGTTTCCGAGCGTGTCGTCGATCAGGCGCCGTTCCTCCCCCGAGAGCATCAGCTCAACGCCCCAGTGGCGGCCGAAGTTGGCCCCGAAGCCGAGACCCGCGCTCTGGTTCCAGACTCCGCCGAGCGCGGAAGGTTCGGGCCCGAGCTGGAGGCTCCCGTCGAAGTGGGTGTCGGTGAGCACCGAACCGCCGTAGCCGACTGTGAAGTAGTAGCGGGAAGGCACCAGGGCGGATTCCTCGGCCATTGGTTGGTCGGGAATCTGTTGGAGGTAAGCGCGTAGTCCGATGCTGACCAGGGCGTTGGACATGTCGATCGGGTCGTTCCGGCCGTCCACGGTGAAATCCATGCTATCAACCCACACGTACTTACCCTCGAGAACGAACGCGATGTTGTTGTTGAGGAAGTACTCGAGGCCTCCGCCCACGGAAGCGCCCAAGCGCCAGCCTTCGGAATCGATCTCACGGCCGGCACCGGCCGCCTTCCGGTCGTTGAACTGCATGAAGACGGGGCCGATTCCGGCAATGGCGTAGGGGACCAGGCGGTCGCGCAGCATTGGATACCGGAAACGCACCTGCGGGATGACCGCATTGATCGACTCCTCGCCTAGTTCGAGGTAGCGCTCCCAGGCGTCTCCCGCGAGTTCCACACCCCAATGCCCGTTGAAGTTCCGCCCCACGGACAGCCCCCAGTAGTCGTGGACACCCCACCCGCCGTCGAATTCGCCGGTGCGGAATTGGATGTAGGTGCGGGGTTCAGCGAAGTCCTGAGCGGTGGCCGGGCCGGAGATCAGCAGGACCGCCAAAAACCGCACAACGTTTCGCAGGACGCGGGCTCCATCGGAACTCCGGGATCCCAAGGTAGGAGGACGAATCACTGGCGAGAGTCACTCGGAGAGTGGCCAGAGGACAAGTTCCGAAGTGCCGCCATGGCGATGACCGACGACGAATTGGGGTCTGGTCCGCGCGGCCCTGGAGGGCTCGGTCCATGCCCATTGGTATCCCCTCTATGCGTTGGTCCGGCGCCAGGGTCATGGACCCGAGGACTCCGATGTCGGCTCTCAACGATCCCCGCCCTTGAGCCAGAAGGGGGCGGTGACGAACCACAACAGGGCCGACCCAAGCATGATCGCCTTCATCGGTCCCTCGGCCAGCACCCGGAGGAGATAGAGCAGCGGTGGCACGATGGTTCCGGCGAGCGCGAGGAGGGCGAGGGGTTTCACGGCCTGGGCGATGCGAGGTGGTGTGGGACCAAGTCAGGCGGCAGCGGAGCGGTCAGGCGGTGGCAGGGGTTGGCATCCTCGGATTCAGGAGACGCGAGAACCCGATGTAGAGCAACCCACAGGCAATCCAGCACGGCAACGGCAGGAACGTGGGGGAGAACCCGTACCTGCGGTAGGCCCAGAGCCCGATGCCCACCGGGATGATCCAGGCGAGGAGCACGGCGAGGTTGCAGGAGGTGCCCGATCGGGTGGCCGGCTCGGTCGCAATGCCGCAACGGGCCGCCAAATAATGGTCGACGACGATCACCGCGCCGACCGGGGCGAGGATCGTTCCGTAGATACCCACGAAGTCGAGGAGCTTCATCGCGAAGGCCGGGAAGAGGCTCGAGACAGTGCAGACCGCGCCGGCGATGAGGGTGCCGGTCGTGCGGCTCATGCGCGGGAACATGCCCTGGAACGCCAGTCCGGCCCGGTAGATTGTGGGATTCGCGGTGGTCCAACCGGCGATGAGCACGCAGAGCAGGCCGGCCGTGCCCACCGCGTCGTTGACCATCGGCCCGGGGGCGACGCCCTCCGCAGCACTGGCGCCCTTTTCGCGCACCCAATACACCAGCAGGAGTGCGGCGCAGATCCAGGCGACGTAGTGACCGAGGTACATTCCGGCAGCCGAAGCCCAACCGGAGGAGGGTTTGCGGGCAAAACGCAGGACGGACAGGTCGGACATGCCGAGGTGCATGGCGGCGTTGCAAAACCAGGAAAAAAAGACCACGCCCCAGAAGCCGATCTTCGACGGGGTGCCCTCGGCGGGTTGGATCAACGCGAAGAGGTTCGTGGACCCGAGCTTCGCCAGCATGACGATGCCGCTGGCCAGAAACACGAGGAACATCCACGGCGCGGCGACGTGCCCGACACGGGCGACAAAACCGTACCCGCGAATCGCCACTGAGGTCATGGCCGCGCCGATGAGGAGACACACCAGGCTCCACGTCACTCCGGTCGGCATCGTGTCGCTGAACGAGGGCATCCGGATGGAGTCGCCGAAGGGCACACCCACCGCGGTGGCCGAGACCGTGACCATCGCGCCGGCGAGGAAACAGAAGAGGACCCCGTTGAAGAGGTTGTACAGTGTCACCAGGCCGCGGCCGGTGATCTTCTCCAACTGAAAGTACAGCGTGAGGCGCTTTTGGGTGGCTATCTCGGCCGTGAGGAAACGCCAGGTGAGCACGGCCATCAGGTTGCCGAGGAGAAGCCCTACGATGAGGTCGAAGGCGCTCGCCCCCCAGGCCACGAACAGGGGG
>JBBQML010000679.1:0-3404 GCA_038328885.1 Verrucomicrobiota bacterium
GCCACCGCCCGACTATGACCCGGTCGGGGGATCGCCCGCGAAACCCGCGACCCCCGCGAAGACCAACGCGGCCCGATCGGAACGGAAGCGCTGAACGACCACCGCGGCGCCTTCGGGTTCTATCGACGGGGTCCCCTTGAAATTCCCCCACCCGCATCCCCTATCCCCGCTTTTCGCGTGTTTCGCGTGTTTCGCGTGTTTCGCGGTCAACACTCCGGGGATTTCAGCGGTAGGGGGGCGGTTCAATTCGAGGGCGGCCGTAGCATCTGTTCCCGGCGTGCACGGAACTCGGAGCCGGGTTTCCATTCCGGCCAGTGACTGGTCTGGGCGACTGCGTAACCCACCCGCATGAAGAGTTGAGCGTCGTCCACGGCGCCGGCGAGGTCCCACCAAGGTTTCACCTCGTCGCTGACCTTGTGATAGTCCTGTTCGCGGTATTCCTCGCGGCGCTGCTTGCCGTAACCGGCCGGGCGCCCCTCGATCTCCTCGCTGCCAGTGTCCAGGTAGAGCGCCGGCACCCCGATCTTGGCGAACTCGAAATGGTCGGAGCGGTAGTACCCGCCCTTTTCGGGTTCCTGCTCGGGTCGGACGGTGCGGTTCTGGGTGTGCGCCGCCTCGATCAGGAGATCTTCGAGCGTGTTTTGTCCATGGCCCACCACCCCCACGTCGCGCCGTCGCCCGACCACGTTGGCGCCGTCCATGTTGAGGTTGGCGAGGATCCGGTTGGCCGGGTAGGGCGGGTGCTCGGCGAAGAAGCGGGCCCCGAGCAGGCCTTGTTCCTCGGCGGTGACGGAGAGGAACAGGAGGGTGCGGTCGGGTCGCTTGGGGAGTTTCCCAAACGCTTCGGCCAGTTCGATCAGCGCGGCGGTGCCCACGGCGTTGTCCAGGGCGCCGTTGAAAACCTGGTCCCCCGTCAGTCGATCATCGCGGCCCAGGTGGTCCCAGTGGGAGGAGAAGGCCACGAACTCCTCGCGCCGCTCGGGGTGGGCGCCGGTGAGTTTGCCGATGACGTTGCGTGACTGGACTTCGCGGAGCGTGTTGGTCACGTCGAAGCGCAGGGTGGCGCCGAGGGAAACCGGCCGGAAATCGCGTTGCAGCGCCGCCTGCTTGAGCGTGTCGTACTCCCGACCCGCGCCCGTGCAGAGCCGGCGGGCGCGGTCCAGGGAGATCCAGCCGGCCACGGCGAGTTTGTCGGCGTTCAGCCCCGGGGTGCGAAGATCGAAGTTCTCGCGGCCCCACGAGTTTACCACGACGAAGTACGGGTAACCGGCGGGCCCGGTTTCGTGGATCACCAGCGCGGCGGCGGCGCCCTTCGCGGCGGCGATCTGGTACTTGTAGGTCCAGCGACCGTAATAGGTCATCGCCTTGCCTCGAAACCAGGCGTCGTCGAGCTTCGCCGGGTCCTTCGGGTCCGGGATCGGCGGGTCATTCACGAGCATGACGATGGTCTTCCCGCGGACGTCGACGTCCTTGAAATCGTCCCAGCCGTATTCCGGGGCCACGATGCCATAGCCGACGAAGACCAGTTCACTGGGCGGAAGGGTGATGCGGTTGGTCATGCGGGGGGACCAGGCGACGAAGTCCTGGGGGAACTGCCAGGCTTCGGTTTCCGGAGCGGCGCCCGGGGCCGGGGACGTCGTGGGGATCCGGGCGAACTCGGCAGTGACCTGGGAACGGATGCCGACGAGTGGGACTGGTTGAAACCAGGTGCCATCCGGTGCGCCCGGTTCCAGGCCGGCGCGGGCAAACTCCCGGGCGACGTAAGCGGTGGCCAGTTCCTCGCCGGGGCTGCCGGGTGCGCGACCCTCCAGGCGGTCATCCGCCAGCGCGCGAGTGTGACGGAACAGGTCGTTGGTGGTGATCGAGGAAAGGCCGGGTTCGAGCGGATCCGCGCCGAGCGCGATCCGCAGGCAGAGGACGGCGGTGGCCAGGAAAACCGGGGCGGGCGTCAGGCGCATGCCGCAGGCTAGCGGGGGGCGGTCGGCAGTCCAACTGTGGGCTGAGGGGATGCCCCGGAATTCAACGGGGAACGGGTGGGTCACGCGGAGGCGCGGAGAGCGCGGAGAGCGCGGAGGGGGAGCAGGAATGGGATGGGTTCGACCAGCGTCTCCTCTCCGCGTTCTCCTCGTCTCCGCGTGAGGCGGTCTTCGCCCGGCGGCGGACTGCGTCTTCGGCGGCACAGCCTCGCTAGGACTTGCGCAGCGGCGCGCAAACAGGGTATCTGCTGCTCGTAATCACCGAAGACCGAACCTGATGCTACACGTTGCCATGAAAACCCTACCGCGGGTGCGCCGTTCCGGGGCGTTCACCCTGATCGAACTCCTCGTGGTCATCGCCATCATCGCGATCCTCGCGAGTATGCTGCTGCCGGCGTTGAGCAAGGCCAAGGCCAAGGCGACCGGCGCCGCCTGCCTTAACAACCAGAAGCAGCTCCAGTTGGCTTGGATCCTCTACGCCGACGACAACGACGACAAGATGCTGCCGACTCAGTACCTGAACGCCGGCGCGCAGGTTGATTTGTATGCCGGCGGATTCTGGCGCGGGCCCACGCCGGGGATCACCGCGGGCATCAAGTTCGATGAGGCGATGCGGCGGGTGATCAACGGGGTCAGCAACTCGCCCCTCAGCAAGTACTCGATGGGGGTGGGCAGCTACAATTGTCCGGGCGACACGCGCACCAAGCGGTTGAAGCCGGGCGCCGGCTGGGCCTGGGACAGCTACTCGAAGGCCAACGGGATGAGCGGCCTGACTTGGGACAGCGCCATCCCGTATACCAAGGTCACGCAGGTCACCGATAGCTCGCAGGCCATGGTGTTCGTCGAGGAGGCCGACCCGCGCAGCTATAACAACGGCACCTGGGTCATCAACATCGCTCCCCCGGGCTGGGTGGATCCTTTCGCCGTGTTCCATGGCAATGTCAGCACGTTCAGCTTCGTGGACGGCCACGCGGAGAACCACCGCTGGCTGGACGGCGCGACGTTGAAGGCGGCGCGCGATTCCGGCAACGGCGTCCAGAGCTTCTACTGGACGGGCGGCACCGGGAGGAACCCGGACTTCCGCTGGGTTTGGAACCGGTACAAGCACGTGAACTGGAAAGAATTGCCGTGATGACTCTCAGGAGCCCGTGGGACCGGATCGACGCCGGCCGCCGACGGGGACACCTCCTGGTGGCTCTGCTGGCATCAGCGATTCTCTGGCACCCGGGCGCGGCGCAGGCCGCGCCCGGGATCTCTTTCAACCGGGACGTGCGGGGCATTCTTTCGGATCACTGCTTTGCCTGCCACGGGCCGGACGAGAAGAAGCGAAAAGGCGGCCTGCGCCTCGACGTCGAGTCCGAGGCGCGGGTGGCCCTGAAATCGAGGCATCGGGCGATCGTCCCGGGGGATCCGGGTGCCAGTGCGCTC
>JBBQML010000680.1:0-3394 GCA_038328885.1 Verrucomicrobiota bacterium
GGGATTACCTCAAACGCGCCGAGACGGCGCAGATCGGTTGGCCCCTGTCCGACGAACTGGACGAGGACCAGTTGCAGGAGAGGCTCCTGGCGACGGCTCCGGCCGAGCCGACCAGCGAACCCAGTGCCGACAAGGCCCTCCCCGATTGGGCCGCCCTTCACGAGGAACTCCGTCGCAAGGGCGTCACCCTGCAGTTGCTCTGGCAGGAGTACCACCAGGCCCACCCCGACGGGTTCCGGTACAGCCGCTTTTGCGAACGCTACCGGGCCTGGGCGGGGACGCTGGAGCCGGTCCTGCGCCAGGTTCACGTGCCGGGGGAGAAGCTGTTCGTCGACTGGGCCGGGCAGACCGTGCCGATCCACGACCCGCACCAGCCCGAAGGCTCGGATGCGCACCTCTTCGTCGCGGTGCTGGATGCCAGTAACTTGACCTTCGCCGAGGCTTTCTCGAACGAACAACTGGAGGCCTGGATTAGCGCCCACTGCCACGCCTACGCGTTCTATGGCGGGGTGGCCAGGATCACCGTGCCGGACAACCCCAAGACCGCCGTGGTACGCCCCTGCCGCTACGAACCGCTCCTGCACCGCACGTATCAGGAGATGGCCGAGCACTACGGCACGGTGGTGGTCCCGGCCCGCATCAAAAAGCCACGCGATAAAGCAAAGGTCGAGACGGGCGTTTTGATTGCCGAACGCCAGATCCTGGCGGTCCTGCGCGACCAGCGCTTTTTCAGCGTTGGCGCCCTCAACGAGGCGATCACGCCGCTGCTCGCCAAACTCAACGCCCAGCCCTTCCAGAAGCTCGAAGGCTCCCGCAACACGAGTGGTTCGAACGCCACGAGCGCGCCCACCTGCTCCCCCTCCCCGCCACCGCCTTCGAAGTCGCCACGTGGTCGTTCGCGGGCGTGAACATCGACTACCACGTCATCGTCGATCACCACTACTACAGTGTCCCGTACACCCTCATCCATGAGCGGTTGGACGTGCGCCTGAGCGCCACCACGGTCGAACTCTTTCAAGCCGGCAAACGCATCGCCGCCCATCCTCGCAGCCACCAGCGCGGGCGCAGCTCCACGCTCGATGAACACCGGCCCAAGTCCCACCAGCGCTTCCTCCAATGGACGCCGGGGCGCATCGTTCACTGGGCCCACTCCATCGGTCCCCACTGCGCCCGACTGGTCGAACAGATCATCACTGAGCGACCGCATCCCGAGCAGGGCTTCCGCTCCTGCCTCGGCATCATCCGACTCGCCAAAGCGGCCGGCAACGCCCGCCTCGAAGCCGCCTGCGCCCGCGCGCTTCACCACGGCACCTGCTCCTATCGCAGTGTCGGGTCCATTCTCGAGAACAACCTCGACCAGCAACCCATTGAGCAGGAACTGCCACTGCCCAGTCCCCCCCACTCCAACCTCCGCGGCAGCCCCTACTACTCCTGAACTCTTTCCCCCCAAAAGGACCCATGCTCACCCAGCAAACCCTCGAAAAACTCCACGCCCTGCGCCTCGACGGAATGGCCCACGCTCTCGAAGAACAACGCCGCCAACGCGACATTACCGACCTCGACTTCGAGGCCCGCCTCGGCCTCCTGGTCGAACGTCAGTGGCTCTGGAAGGAGAACCGTGGCCTGGCCACCCGCCTCAAGAGCGCCCAGCTCATGCAGCCAGCCACGCTGGAGGACATCAACTACCGCCATCCCCGGGGGCTCAAACGCGCCCAGATCGAACAACTGCGCACCTCTCCCTGGATCGAAGAGCACCGCAACTGCCTGATCACCGGTCCCACCGGCTCGGGCAAGACCTACCTCGCCTGCGCCCTCGCCCACCAGGCCTGCCGGCAGGGACACCGGACGATCTACTACTACGCGCCCAAGCTGTTCCGGGCGCTGCAGACCGCCCATGCCGACGGCAGCCTCCTCGCGCTGCTCAAACGCTTCGCCCGGGCTCCGCTTCTGGTCATCGACGATCTCGGCATCGCGAGCGTCGTCGGCAAGCAATACCGCGATCTGCTGGAGATCCTCGATGACCGCCAGGGACGCGGCGCCACCCTGGTCACCAGCCAGTTCCCGGTCGGCCAGTGGCACGAGATCATCGCCGACGCCACCGTCGCCGACGCGATCCTGGATCGCCTCATCAGCAACGCCTACCGCATCGAACTTCAGGGCGAATCCCTGCGCCGTCGGCAGCCGCCCGCCGACGCCTCCGGAGGGGATCCTTCGGACGGAGCTGCCTGACTCCCACGTCCACGGTGCGCCTATTCTGAGCGGGCGGGGCGAGTTCGCTACGCAGTGGCGGCCGGCGGCGACGCGAGCTTGGGGCTCGAAAGCCCGTCGCCGCCGCTCGCCCGCCCGCCCAGAATAGACGGCGCCTTACCCGCCAACCCGTTCCAAGAACCCCGTCGCCCCGAGGGGGCTCCGATGAGGCAGAAATCCACGGCAAAACGTTGACCCATGTCGGACACTTTTCTATGACTCCACACGCAGCGTCGCTTCGCTCCGATCTCTGTCCGATATGAATCGGAACCGCTGTCCGATATGGATCGGAATGGGTGTCCGCTTTCGTCGGAATGCGCAGGATGCCCTGCATTCCAGTTTTTGCGCGACGTGGAACCCGAAGTGCAACTCGCTGGTCGGAGTCCAATTGACGGCGATGTCCTGGCCGCTCGTTTAGGTCGGGTGGGTACCGTCCTCAAAGACTCAAGCGGGTTTTCCCTTGTGCGCCACCTTCCGAACCGCGACCGTTCGATTATCCCAGAACAACCATTCCTGTCGGTCGGCGCGGCGAATTCGCGCGAAACGGATCCGCGCGAGGCGGCGGGAACGCCGCTGGGAGGTCGGGACACGGGTCCGCCATTCGCGGTTTCAGCCCCCCGGATTTCGCTGCCCAAGGGCGGCGGCGCCATCCGCGGCATCGGCGAGAAGTTCGGCGCCAATCCGGTCCAGGGCATAGGGTCGATGTCCGTGCCGATCGCCGCCAGCCCGGGCCGATCGGGTTTCGGACCGCAACTGGCTCTTTCGTACGATGCCGGCTCGGGCAACGGCGTGTTCGGCTTCGGCTGGAGCCTGGCGATTCCCTCGATCGCGCGCAAAACCGAGAAGGGCCTGCCGTGCTATTTCGACGCCGAAGACTCCGACGTCTTCGTCCTATCGGGCGCGGAGGATCTGGTCCCTGTCTACCGGCAAGCCGATGACGGCACGTGGCTGCGCGACGCGCAGGGCCGGCTGGTCATCCACGAGGAGGCGGAAGACTTGGGGTCGCATCTAAATTGTTGACGGTTCAGGGCGCGCCGCGATCTGGGACGCGTGGTGGACGATGGCTGCGGGTCCTGGTCACCCCGCGGTGGGGGCGCGCCGGGGATAATCGGGACGTCCAAATAGTCAACAATTTAGATCCGACCCC
>JBBQML010000681.1:0-3390 GCA_038328885.1 Verrucomicrobiota bacterium
CGACCCCCGTCGCGGAGCGGAATGGCGCCTCGTCACCTCGGCGGCTACGGGGTGATGGCGCTGGGGTCGCGGAGCAACCCCAATACTAACCCTCGGCGGTAACCGGTCGGAAGCCTGGAAAATTCGTCTTCTGCCCCCCGACCTCGGACCTCGGACCCCCGACCTCCGACCTCCGACCTCGGATCTCCGACTACTCCCCAAGCCCCCCGCCGGTGGTCAACGGCAGCTTGAGGTCGGTCTTGGGCGGTTGATCCGGTGTCCCCGCCGCCTGGGCTGAGTCATGGAATGCGTACAGGTGGGTGTTACTGGCGACGTAGATGACGCCGTTGGCCACCACCGGCGTGGCGTAGATCGGGGCGTTGAGATTGGTCTCACTGAGGAGCTTCTTCTCCCTAGCCACGGCCAGCACCGCTAGATCGCCGTCCTCGTCCCCGACATACACCTTGCCGTCCGCGACCAGCGTGCTGCCCCACATGTGCGCCTTCATATCGTGGGTCCAGAGCAGTTTGCCGGTCTCGGCGTCGAGGCAGTGGACGAAACCCGAGAAGTCGCCAACGAAGAGCAAGCCGGAAGCCGGATCGATGGAAACGGTGGAGATACTGCGGTGGATGCCGCGGTACTCCCAGATAAGGCCTGTGCTGGTGACGTCACCGGACTTGGTGGGATCGACGCAGACCAACCGGCCGATACCCTCGCCGTGTTCCGGATCCTGACCGATCGCCACGTAAACACGGTTCTTGTAGAAGACCGGAGTCGCGTTGATCTCGCTCGGCCCCTCGGCCGCCGGGTACTTGATCGGCTTGCCGTCCCTGACCTTGTACTCGGGAGGGTTGCAGTCGAACCACCAGATCTTGCGCAGGAAGCTGGAGTCCTCGGCCGTTTTCGGCTCCGCGTCCAGGGCGTACAAAACCCCGTCGCCGCCGCCGGCGAAGATCTGCGCCTGGCCGCCGATCTTGCCCATGGAGGGTGAACCCCACTGGCCATGGAAGATCTTCGGACCGATGCCGGCCTCGTCTTCGCCCGCGAACTCACCTGTCATCTTGTTCAACGCGATGTAACTGGGGGCGAGAGGCGACGGGATGTTGACGTGGGTCCAGTCCTGCCCGTTCGAGGTGCAGACGTAGACCAGATCGCCGACGATCAGGGGCGAGCTGTTGGAAGCGTTGTGGGGGAAGACCCCCAACTCGTCCATCATGTCGTAAACCCAGAGGATATCCGCGTCCTTCGGCCCGAGCGCAACCGGCGGTTTGCCGGTGTCCTGGGCCATGTAGGCCGCCTCGTCCTGCAGGCCCTGGTTCCCGTTGGCGAGACCGTTCACATCGAGGCAGACGACCTCGCAACGGCTGGTCACCACATAGACCCGGTCGCCTTCGACCTTGGGCGAGCTGAGCACGCCAAGGTTCTCCCAGTCGTTCACCTTGCCGGACTTGAGCTTCGGCACCACCAACTGCCAGAGGAACTCGCCGGTCTTCTCGTCGAAGCACAGCAGGATGCCGCGGTCGCCCTGATGGCGGGGGTCGCGGGGGTAGTCGTTGTTCGTGCCGGCGAACACCCGGCCCTGCGAGATGGTGGCATTGCCGTAGCTCTGGCTGCCCAGGCGGGCCACCCACTTCACGTTCTTGGTGGTCGCCATGTCCACGTCCTCCGTGCCCCGCTTGAACTTGCCGGGCTCAACGCGTTCCGGCAGGCCGGTCTCGGGCGAATACATGTTGCGGTCGGACGTCCGCCCCCATTGCGGCCAGTCGCCGGCCTGGGCAACGCACCCGATGGTGAGGGCGAGGGTGGTGAGCGAACAGGAAACGGTCTCGAGCTTCTTCTTCATGGCATCTACGGAGGTCTGGAACGGGGTCAGTTGTACGTCACGCTGACGTTGTCGAGGAACACCCGCATCTCCTGCGGGCTCAAGGCATACAAGCCGGGCGAACCCTGGCGGTGCGCGGTGCGGTGCGGCACCTCGATGGTCCAGGCGGCGGGCTCGGGGTCCCCCCGCTTCCACGCCTTGGCGCGAACCACCCCGGTCCCGTCGGCAGCCACGTCGACACGCGACTTGAGCGTGTACCAGACGTTCGGCTGCCAGCGGAACGGCACCGCGACCTTCAACCGCTCCTGGTTCGAGTTGACCTCGAGTTCCTGGGCGTTGCCCTTCAGGACGGCAATGTACCGCTGGTTGACCAAGCCCACCTCGGACATCTTCCGGCGCGTGCCCTCGCTGCGAACGTCCGCCTGGACCGTGTAGTTCTTCATGTCGGCGTCGCCGATGAACGACGTGGCCCGCTGGAACAGCTTGTTGTCGATGGTCTTGGTCAACGCCTTGGTACCCTCCACCTCGCGCACCTCGAAACGGAATCGCGCACCGATCCAGGGCAGCGGCGGATACGCAAACGGGGTGGGCAATTCCGCGGTGTTGGTGGTCGTGTTCGAAAGGGCAAAGGATTCGAAGTCCTCGCGCATGGGGGGGTAGGCCAGCACCCGGCCGCGGATGTATCCCTTGAGCCCGTCCAACTGAGCCTCGTAGGCCCCGGCGGACTGCTTGCCTTCCTTCGGCACCACCAAGTCCCCGGCCGGGTTGAACGCCCCGTCCATCGTGGCTTTGACCAGCGCGGTCGGCGGAATAAAAGAAGCCCACTTCACCTGGCTCGGATCGGCCACGTCGCTGACAAACAAGCCATGGGCATCCAACTTGCGGACGCGGAAGCTCGCCTTCTCGCCGGGGTGCAGCAGCACCTCGGACGGCACGATCTGAAGCTGCGCCGCGGGACCCGGCTTGGGCCACTCACGCTCGGCCAGCGGCTTGGGCACACCGGGATTATCGCCGGCCTTGCCGAACGCATACAACTTCCGCGCCGTCTGGAGGTAGATCTTGCCATTGTAGGCGGCGGGGGAGCCCAAACAGCGACCGTCGAGTTCGAGGTGCGAAATGACCTTGGCCGCGTCCCCTCCATCCTCGAGGACGAAGAACCCACCCTTCGCCCCCGATTCGCCGGCCACCGCCGGCTCCTCCCGCGCGGTCTCGGGCTTGTAGTCGAGGATCGGGGCGTAGAGGCGGCCGTCCGCGTACAGCGGGGAGGCATTCCGCTGCTCGATCCCCAGCTTCTGCGACCAGAAAACCTTGCCCGTCATGACGTCGACCGCCACCAGATCCCCCTTCTCTTTCGTCACATAGATCCTGTCGCCGACCAGAATCGGGGAGCTGGTGGAGGTGGAGATGTCCGGGTTGCTCCAAAGCTCGACGGCCGGACGTTCCACCACCACCGGGCCCATCGTGCCGGGCGCGGGTTCCACGTCCGGGATCCGGAACGCGACCAACTGGCCGGGCTCATAGGGGGTGCCGTAGATGGCGATCACCTTGTCGTTGTTGTGGACGAGGACGGTCGCGTTGATGCCCGCCTT
>JBBQML010000682.1:0-3388 GCA_038328885.1 Verrucomicrobiota bacterium
GGAGCCGGACCGCTGCCAGGTGATCGAGATGCCGGAGTTCAAACGCGGCAACAGCCTGGCCTACCTGGAATCGGCCCCGCCGCTCGAGCCCGGCGCCGCCAGTTTCTACGCGGTCAGCCCGCCGCCCGCCGATTGGGGAGCCGACCGCGTGCGCAGTTTCCTCGAGGAGTACAACCAGCACATGCTCCAGATCCTTACCATCCACGAGGCGTACCCCGGGCATTACGTGCAACTGGAATACTCCAACCGGAGCCCCTCGCTCATCCGGCGCATCCTCCAATCCGGAGTCTTCATCGAGGGTTGGGCGGTCTACACCGAGCAGACCCTGCTGGACGAGGGCTACGGGGAGGGCGACCTCCGGCTCCGGCTGATGCAGTTGAAATTCTACCTCCGGGCCGTCGCCAACGCGATCCTCGACCACCGCATGCACTGCAACGGCATGACCGACGACGAGGCGCTGCGGTTCCTCCTGGAAGGCGGGTTCCAGTCCGAGGGCGAAGCCCAGCTCAAGGTCATCCGTGCCAAGCAAAGTTCCACCCAGCTCAGCACCTACTTCGTGGGGCGCATGGCCCATTACCGCCTCCGGCAGGAGATCTCCCGGGAACTCGGCGACCGCTTCGAACTCGGCCGCTACCACGAGGCCGTAATCGACCACGGTTCGGTGCCCACGAAATACCTCCCCACCCTGGTCCGCGCCCGCCTACAGCAGCCCCGCTGAGACTCCCCCGTAACCTTCGCCCCTCGACCCGCGTCTACACGCCCGTTCACCCGTTTCCATGGCTGCCGACGCAACCGCCGGATTTCCGTCCTGTGCGGTCGTTACTGCCGGTGTTCCAAAAGCTTACCGGGAGCGGAGAGGAACTAGACGCAACCTGCCAGACCGAATGAAAACAATCCTCATCACCACCCTAGTCTCCGCCCTCTCGCTGACGGCGTTCGCCGATCCGAAGGCGGACGTCAAGGCCGCCGCCGCCAAACTCACCGACGCCGCCTGCTACACCTGGACCGCCAAGACCGATATCGAAGGCGCCCAGTACACCCCCGGGGTCATCACCGGCAAAGCGGACAAGGGCGGTTACGCCGTCATCAGCCAGGAACGCGAAGGCAACGTCACCATGGCCGTGATGAAAGGTGAAAAAGGCGTCGTCAAGACCGATAGCGGCTGGCATACCGCCGAGGAACTCCGGGCCGCCGCCCAGGGCGGTGGCGGCGGCGGTGGTGCCATGCGCACCGCCGCCCTGCTCCGCACCCGTCCCCCGGCCGAGGACGCCGGTAAAATGGTCGACAAGACCCAGGGCTTGAAAGTCGTTGATGGCGCGATCGTGGGAGACCTCACCGAAGCGGGCGCGAAGGAATTGCTCGCGTTCGGCCGTGGCGGCCGTGCCGGTGGACAGAATCAGCCCCCCGAAGCCAAGAACGCCAAGGGTTCGGTCACGTACTGGCTCAAGGACGGCCAGATCGCCAAGATGCAGGTCAAGCTCTCCGGCACCATGACCACCCGGAACGGTGAAGATCGCGATATCGCTCGCACCACCACCTACGAGATCAAGGACATCGGCACGACGAAGGTGGACGCTCCCGCGGAAGCCAAAGCCAAGCTCGGTTCCTGAGGATGTCGGTTCCTGAGGAGTAGACGTTCTTCTGGGGTGACAGCCCCGTGCAACTTGCCTTGTCAGGGGCGGGCCAAACCGGCCCGCCCTTCTGCTTTCCGACACCGCCCACCGCCCCTACCACGCGCGCTCGATGGAGCGGCGCTTCCAGAGGAATTCGAACATGTTGCCTTCGTGCGGTTGGTCCCACGAGATCGCCATCGTCGACACCGGGCCGATGTTCAGGCGGTCGATCTCGGGGAAGGACTCCAACCGGGCGATGAAACCCGGGTCCCGCGTGATCGCCGAACAGGCCAGGGTGTAGCCAATTCGCTGGAGCATTTCTTCCTGGGGACAGGTCACCACGCTGGCGTAGGGACAGAGGAACTCCCGGTTGGCCAGCGGGTGGTCGAAGGAGTCGCAGCGGACAATCGTCGGGCGCAGGTACGTTCCCCCCTCGAACACGACCTTGCGGGGCCCCTGGCGGTGCTTCGCGGTGACGTCCTCCGCCCCCGGGGTCTTCAGGCCTTCCTCGATCTGGCCCTCGATGAACTCCGCCATTTTGGGATTCGCGAACCCCGAGAGCCGGGCCGCCTCGTCCTCCGGGCGGGTGGGTCGCACCGGTCCCAGTTTCTGCGCCAGGGCCTCGGCGATCTCCGCGCCGTACCGGGGCACGACCAACGCGGAAGCGTTGATGCAGGACCGACCGCCGTTGTCCGAGATCGCGGCGGCCATGACGTCGATGTACTCTGGCCAACTCTCGATGCAGTCCTCCCCGATGAGGAACTTGCTCCAACCCGGGCCATGGATCTGGATCGCCGGGTTGGTGGCGTACTGCTGCGTCGTCGATTTGTCCCCGAAGATGAGGGCCCGTCCGCACTGGTTGAGGATCGTCGCCGCGCCGTCGTGATCCGTGGGATAGAACCCGAAGGCCTCCGCCGGCACCCCCGCGGCGATGAATGCCTGGATCAACCGGTAAGGCGTCCACGGCTCTTCCTTGCCGGGCTTGATCACGACCGGGGTCTTCAAGGCGACCGCCGGGATCCAGAGCGAATTCACCGCCGGCGAATTGCTCGGCATCACCAGGCCCAGCGCCTGACAGGTCGGCATGAAGCTCAGCTTGGTCCCCGCCTGCTCGCCGTAGCCACGGTCAAGGATGCTGAAGTCGAGCCCCCGCGACAGGCCGTTCAGCACAAAGGGCAGGTTCGTCAGCGCGAAATGCACCTTCGCCATGTTCCGCCGCACCATCACGTGCGGCAGCCCGCTGGTGAGGCTCAACGTCTCCACGTAGTCCTGCGGAGTCTGCGTGTGGCCACGGTCGCCGAGCGGCAGGCTCCCGTTGAGGAACAGATCACCAGCCTTGGCGGAGAGATCCATCAGGCGGGCCACGGTCAGCGGGCGCAATGCCTCGCGCGCCGACCCGATCTTCGCCAGGTCGCGCTTCACGATCCCGCCGTTGACCTGGGAGACCTCCGCCAACACCGCTCCGGAGCGGTGGTCTTTCACCTCGACCTTCTCGAGGGATTCGTAGGTGCGGCCAAGCCGGAGCGCCGGGAGATGCGGGACGTTGCTCATGTCTGCGACTTAATACGTGTGCGGACTATACGGGGAGACCGCCCTACCGCCAGCGACGAGTTGGGATTCCCCGGACCGCGCCTCTCCCGAGGCGCAGCGACCGCTCTCGGACCGCGCCTCACCCGAGGCGCAGCGACCGCACCGGACCGCGCCGCTCCCGCCGCCCCACGGCACGTAAGCGGTTGACGCCGGGGAGTCGAGAACCACGCGCGTCGAGGGGGGGA
>JBBQML010000683.1:0-3386 GCA_038328885.1 Verrucomicrobiota bacterium
GGTGGCCGCGTGCACCCAGATCGGGAACACGCTCCTCCTGGATCGGGTGACGGGGAAGCCGATCTTCCCGTTCCGGCTGCGGCGCGCGCCGACCAGCACCCTCAAGGGGGAACGCACCTGGCCTTACCAGCCGGACGTCGAGTTGCCGGAGCCGTTCCTGCGGATGGAATTCACGGAGGCGGACCTCACCGAGCGGAACGAGGACGTGGCGGAATGGGCGCGCAGCCGGTTCGCCAGCGCGACCAAGGGCTTTTTTGTGCCGTGCAGCGAGGGGCGGGCGAACCTGTTCTTTGGCATCGACGGCGGCGCGGAGTGGACGGGCGCCTGCATCGATCCGGACACCAGCCGGCTCTACGTGACGGCGAGCCACGTGGGGTGGATTATTTCCGCGTTTCGCGACGACGATCCGCCGGACGACCCGGATGCGCCCAAGACGCGTGGACGTGAGGTGTACGAACAGGCGTGCCTCCAGTGTCACGGGGCCACGCGATTGGGCGTCAGCACCTGTCCCCCGCTGCGGGGACTTCGCCTCCGCCTCGACGAGCCCGGGATTCGAAAGCAGTTGCAGGAGGGGAAGAACGCGATGCCGGGCATGCCGGACCTCCCGGAGGCGGATGTTCAGGCGCTGGTCGACTACCTGCTGCTCCGGGACGGTTCCGTGAAGCCAGGCACCGCTGCGCCGGAGCGACCCGCTTACAGCGTGAGTGGGTACCCGAAGTTCTACGACCCGGACGGGTATCCCGCGAACAAGCCGCCGTGGGGCACGCTCAATTGCCTCGACTTGAACACAGGTCGGCTGGTGTGGCGGGTGCCTCTGGGCGAATATCCCGAGCTCGCCGCGGAGGGGTTGCGCAACACCGGGACCGAGAATTACGGCGGGGCCATCGTGACGGCGGGCGGGTTGGTGTTCTGCGCGGGAACGAGGGACAACAAGATCCGGGCCTTCGACAAAGATACCGGCAAGGAATTGTGGTCCGCCCAACTGCCGTGGACGGGCAGTGCTCCGCCAGCTTGCTACGAGGTGGGCGGCCGCCAGTTCATCGTCATCGCCGCGACCGGGGGGAACAAACTGGGGACGCCGTATGGGGATGCCTATGTTGCGTTCGCGTTGCCGGCGGGGGGTTGACCGCGAAACACGGGAAACACGGGAAACACGGAAGGCGGTTGACTCCCAGGATCACGGACCTGTCGCCGTGGGTGTTCGTGGTCATCAGCCTCGTGAGGGGCGCCTTGTTTCGCGTGGTTCGCACTTTTCGCGGTCGATCCTCCGGATGTGGCCGGTTACGCGTGGATCAGGGGCGCGCTGCTGCGTTGCACCTCGGTCGTTGCCCGGTTTCGATCAGCCATGGCCGATGACCGGAAGATTCGCTGGGGAGTGATTGGTTCGGGTGGCATTGCCCGTCGTCGTACGATTCCGGAAGGGATCCTGCCTGCGGACAACGCCGAGTTGGTGTCCGTGTATTCACGGGACGCCCGGGCCAACGCTGCGGTGGCGCGGGAGTTCGGGGCGGGTGCGGCAGCGAGCGTCGATGAGTTGCTGCGGGAGGAGATCGACGCTGTTTACGTGGCTTCGCCCGTGGGAGCACACCTTGACCAAGTCCTGGCGTGCGCGCGGGCCGGGAAGCATGTCCTCTGTGAGAAGCCTCTCGGGCTTTCGGTCGCCGAGGCGGAGACCATGGTGACCGGGTGCCGCGAGGAGGGTGTGCGGATGGGAACCGCCTTCATGATGCGCTTCCAGGCGCAGCACCGGGCGGCGCTGGGCCTGATCCGGGAAGGCCGACTCGGCAAGCCGGTGTTCGGCCGCGCGCAGTTGTCCTGCTGGTATCCGCCCATCGTCGGCGCCTGGCGGCAGGACCCCGCGATGGGCGGTGGCGGCTCACTGATCGACCTGGGGGGGCACTGCATCGACCTGCTGGAGATGTTCCTCGGTCCGGTTCGTTCGGTGACCTGCCTGGTGAATCGTACCGTGCATGCGTATCCGGTCGAGGACAGCGCGGTGGTCGCCTTGCAGTTCGCGGGCGGCGCGCTGGGCACCGTCGACGTCTTCTTCTGCGTGCCCGACGACGCGAGTCCGAACCGGCTCGAGCTCTACGGCTCGCGGGGCAGCATCCTGGCGAGCGGCACGATCGGGCAGGAGGATCGTGGTGAAGTGGGCGTGTTTCTCGCCGAGGTCGGGAGCGGGTATGACGCGCAGCAGAGCCGATCCGGGGCGGGTGACGTTCCCCTCGCACCGCCGCCCGTGAACACCTACCGGGAGGAAATCGAGGAGTTCGGCCGGGCGATTCGCGAGGGCCGTGAACCGGCCACGGATGGTCGTCTGGGCCTCCACAGTCAGCGGGTCCTCGCGGCCTGTTACCGATCGGCCGAGGAGGGCCGACTGGTAACGCTGGGGGATTCGGTTCGCGGAGAACCGCTGCCGTCCTGAGGCGGGCGGTTGTTGTGGGGGGTGTCGCGCCTCAGTTCCGGGCGAGCAGGTCCCGCGCGGCAGTGGCCACGTTGGCGGCCTGGGCGTCGTCGAGAGGACTGAGCAAGGGGAGGATGGGACCGGTGTCGGCGAGGCCGGCGAGACGGACCGCCTCGTGCAGCACGCGCACGGGATTGATCGCGTTCCGCAGGTCCTCGAGCGGCTTGAAAAGGGCGCGTATCCGCTCGGCTTCCGGCCAGTCCTTCGCGGCGGTGGCGCGGAGGAATGCCGTGGCCAGCCGTGGGGCCACACACACGCAGCCACTGGTGAAGGCACGCAGGTGGAAGTCGCGCAGGTGGACCATCGCGGGTTGCTCACCGATGCCACTCACCACGAGCCCGGGGGACACCTGTTGGAGCAACTCCTGCAGGAACGGATCGACGGCCGGGTTCGGCCGGACGATCGCGTACTTGATCCACGAGACGCAGCCATCCTGCACCAGGCGGGCGACCTCGCGCGGGTCGAGGTAGGCCTCCTGCTTCAGGTACACCACGATCGGTCGGCCGTACGCCTCAGCGAAACGCCGGAGCCCGGTCGCCACGCCCGCGACGGTGTTGAGTCCCTGGTGAGGGAGTACCATGACCGTCGGGAACGGGAACTGCCGGGCAATGGCCGCTTGGTCCAGCGACACTCCGTAGGACGGTCCGGCGGACGGAATCACGACGGTGTCAGGCCCGGCCGCCTGGGCCAGCAGGTCCAGCACCTCGGCATACTCGCTCGGGCGCAAGTGATAGAAGTTGGCGTTGCCACCATAGAGAAGGATGCGGACACCGCCCGTCTCGAGGTGGCGGATCAGGCGGACGTTCTGCGCCGCTGACACCCGCTCGTCCAGGCCACGGGCCAGTGGAGGGACGGCGAGTCCGGAGGAGGCTCGCTGGTCCGGCGTGAGGGGCATGAGGGGGCGGGGGGAGGGGGGGGAGTG
>JBBQML010000684.1:0-3385 GCA_038328885.1 Verrucomicrobiota bacterium
GACGGCTTCTTTCCGCGGTGCGGTCCCGGGGAGCTTCCGCCGCGGAGCTCGCGGCTCGCCTTGCAGGAGTTGGGTCTCCCCTACGCGCACGACCCGGCGATCACGCGCCAACTCGCCGCTTTCCTCCACGCCCATCGCCGCATCGCAAGCGCCGCGCCCGAAGCCGCGTCCGGCGTGGGCTCGGCTGGGGCCGGGCTGCCGCGACCGGATGCGCTTCTCCTCAACGGGGGCGTTTTCCACGCACCACGGTTGGTCGAGCGCCTCCTTGAAGTCCTCTCGGGCTGGTGGCCCGGCCGTCCGGCCATCCCGCTGCTCGCAACGGAGTCCCTCGACCTGGCAGTGGCGCGAGGCGCCGCCACCCACGCCCTGGCGCGGCATGGCCGGGCGCGTCGAATCACGGGCGGTGCCGGACACGCGGTGTACGTCGGCCTGGAGGTCACCATGGGGGAGATCCCCACCGCGCTGTGCGTGATCCCGCGAGGGCATGAGGAGGGTCAGACCGTGGAGCTGGGTGGCCGGGTCTTCCGCCTCACCCTGGGCCGGCCGGTGCAGTTCCCGCTCTTCACCAGCACCGCCGACCGGCCCGAAGCGGCAGGGGACGTCGTCCGGGTCGACGACGAACTGCGACCCCTTCCGGCACTTCACGCGCTCCTGCGGCGCGCTGGGGGCGGCACGGGCCTGGTGCCCGTCCACTTGCGCGCCACGCTGACCGAGATCGGCACCCTGGAGCTTTGGTGCGTGGCCCACGGCACGGAGGAGCGCTGGCGCCTCGAGTTCGAAGTCCGGGGTGGCGTCACCGACCCGGCGGGCGGGGTGGTGGAGCCCATGCCCCCGCGTTTCGCGGACGCCCGTACGACCGTCCAGCAGGTCTTCCCCGCCCGCACCAGCCGTGTCGCCGGGGAGGCGGTTTCCCCGGTCGCGGCGGCCAAAGCTGCCAAGCAGCTCTGGCCGACCCTCGAACGGGTGCTTGGTCCCCGGGAGGAGTGGCGCCTTCCCGTGTTGCGTGAACTCTGGAGCACGCTCCTCGCCGGGGCCGCGCGGCGTCGGCGATCCCCGGACCATGAGCGTGTGTTCTTTCAGTGCCTCGGCTTTGCCCTCCGTCCCGGCTTCGGGTATCCGCTCGACGACTGGCGTTGCGAACAGACGGCGCAACTGTTTGCGGAGGGGGTTCAGGCCACCGCGGACAAAGCGGTCTGGATCGAGTTCTGGATCGCCTGGCGGCGCGTGGCCGGGGGGCTCTCTCCCGGACGACACCGGGAAATCTGGGGGTTCCTCGGGCCGCACCTGGCCTACCGGCTGCCGGGCCGCGCCTCGCGGAACCAAGCCCGACCGAAGGGGGTCCAGCCCGAGGGTTTCCATGAGCTCGTTCGCCTCGCTGCCGCCTTGGAGCATGTCTCGGCGGAGGAGAAGTCCGAACTGGGCGACCGCCTGGCGGGACTGCTCGATGACCCCGGGGGAGGCGGCGGACCCTGGGCCTGGGCACTCGGCCGCCTCGGCGCCCGCGTCCCGCTCTACGGGAGCGGGCACCAGGTGGTGGCCCCGGAACACGCCGCCCGGTGGCTGGCGGCCCTCGGCCCGGCCGCGGCCCGGTCCGTGGAGGGGGCGGCCTTCGCGGTCGCGCAGGTGGCGCGGCTCAGCGGTGACCGTTCCCGCGACCTCGATGAGGCGCATCGCGCGGCCGCGCTGGACGCCCTGCGCGCCGCCCAGGCCCCCGTCTCCTGGCAGCGGATGGTGACCGAGGTGGGGGGGCTCGATCGAGTGGACGAGGCCCGGGCCCTCGGTGACACCCTCCCGGTGGGCCTGGCACTCGAGCAGCAGCCGGATCAGGGTTGAGAACCTTCGCCGCCGCAGCCGACACTCACCCCATGCGCTACACCTACGAGGAATTGGCCGGCATGATCGACCATTCATTGCTCCACCCCACGATGACGGACATGGACCTCGAGGCAGGGTGCCGCCTAGCCGCGAAGTACCGGGTGGCTTCCGTGTGCATCAAGCCTTACGCGGTCCGGCGCGCGGTCGAACTGCTCCAGGGCAGCGGGGTGGCCGTGGGTTGCGTCATCGGCTTCCCCCACGGGAACAGCGCGACCGAGGTCAAGCGCTACGAAACCGAACTCGCGTGCCGCGACGGAGCCACGGAGATCGACATGGTGATCAACCTCGGCAAGGCACTGTCGGGGGACTGGGCCTATGTGGAGCAGGATGTCAGGACCGTGGCCGACGAGGCACACCGGCACGGGACGCGGGTGAAGGTCATCTTCGAGAACGACTACCTGACCCAGGGCGGCGCTGGTCTGGACGGCGATGCGTTCAAGCGCCGGCTCTGCGAGTTGTGCGAGCGGGCTGGAGCCGACTGGGTCAAGACTTCGACCGGCTACGGTTTCGTCAAGCAGGCCGACGGCAGTTACAACTACCAGGGCGCGACCGATCGCGACCTGGCGCTGATGCGCGCCAGTTGCTCAGCCAAGGTGCAGGTGAAGGCGGCGGGCGGGGTGCGCGACCTCGACGGCCTCATCCGGGTGCGGGACCTGGGCGGCAGCCGGTGCGGCGCTACCGCGACCGCGGGCATGCTGGACGAATACCGTCGCCGGGAGGCGGCCGAGACGGCGGACCCCGGAGCGATTCCGGCGGAGCGGGCGTCCTCGACCGGCCGACTGGGGAGCGGCGGATACTGAACTGAGGACCTTCCGGGCTCTCCCGTGCATCCACAGGTTGTCGGTGCGGTGGACCGTACCAAAGCGGCGGCGCGCGTTGCTTCCCGCCGCACTCCAGGAGGAGCGGCGCGCCTTGGAGTGCGCCGAGGAGCCCGGCGAGGCGGCGCTTTGGTATCCCGTCACCCACAACTTCTGGATGCACCGCGGGCTCTCCTACAACTGTGCGCGCCGTTGACTTGACCCCTGCGCTCCGTAGCATGGCTCGCAAGGAAGCCCAGAGCGCGCTGTGGTATCCGCACGTGCGCGGCTTCCTTCATTACTGTGGCAGCGAGCGACGACTATCTGATCGATCTGCTGGTCGACATGGGTTTCACCACCCGCGACCAGGTGGATGCGGTGCAACCGAAGGCCGACGAAACGGGGGAGGGGGTGGTCGACCTCCTGCTCGCTGACGCGGCGATCACCAAGGCTCAGATTGCCCAGGCCAAGGCTGGCCACTTCAACACGGAGTTCGTCCACCTCGCCGAGATGCGTGTCTCGGACGAGGTCCTGGCCAGTGTCCCGCGCAACGTGGCCAAGAAGTACAACACCGTCCCGGTCTATGCCTCCGAGGATTCCGTCTCGGTCGCCCTTTCCGACCCTTCAGATCTCGAGACCATCGACGCACTCCAGCACCTTCTCAACAAGAACGTCACGGTGGTGGTGGCCAGCCCGGATGACATCGAGTCCGC
>JBBQML010000685.1:0-3379 GCA_038328885.1 Verrucomicrobiota bacterium
CAGCGGTTGGCTGCGCGGAGGCGGCCCGGGGGTTGGGCCCGCGGACGAGTGATCTCGTCCCGCACCTCCGGGGGCACCTCGTTGGTGTGGCCGGTCACTTCGCGGGCCTGACGATCGTACAACCGGAAGTCCAGGCCGTAGGCCTCACGGTACTGGTCGAGGAGATCCGCCCGGTCGGCCGGACCGATGCCGGACACGGCGAGGTCGGCGGACATCATCTCGGCGACCGAACGGAGGCGCTCCCCGGCCTTGCCGGCCAGCAGCCAGCCAGGGTTCAACCGCACTTGCAGGAGGAACGCGCCGACAAAGGCCCCGCCCACCACCAGCAGGTTGAACAGCAGCCCAACCAGCACCTTCGAGGCCAGGGTCAACCGGGTGCGCGGCGGGTTCATGGAGGCGATGGTGGCGGGTCAGGCTCCGGGTTGGATCATCCGGTAGCCGACCGAGCGGATCGTTTCGATGAACCTCGGGGCCTTCGGATCCTCGCCGAGCTTCCGGCGCAGGGCGGAGATGTGGACATCAATGGAGCGGTCGAAGACTTCGTAATCGCGCTCGCGTACTTCCTCGAGGAGTTGCTCGCGCGTCTTCACTCGCCCCGGGGCTCGGGCCAGGCTGAGCAGAAGGTCGAACTCCACGGCGGTGAGCGCGAGCGGGCGGTCGCCGAGCGCGGCCAGCCGCGTGGCCGGGTTGACGTGCAGGTCCCGGACCACCACCTCGGCCTCCCCGGTACTCGTGCCCGCGACACCCGCGTCGGCAGCCGGGCGCGTTCGCCGGGTGACCGCACGCAAGCGCGCGAGCAGTTCCCGGGGCGAGAAGGTCTTGGGCAGATAGTCGTCGGCACCCATCTCGAGACCCACGATGCGGTCGGCTTCATCCCCGCGAGCGGTGAGCATGAGGACCGGGACGGTGGACTCGCGCCGGATCTGCCGTAGCACTTCGAAGCCATCCAACCCGGGCAGCATCACGTCGAGGATCACCGCGTGCCACGGTTCCGCCGCGGCCGCCGCGACGCCCTCCCGGCCGTCGTGCACCGCGTGGAGATAGTAGCCCATCGGTGCCAGGTAATCGCGCAGCAGGCGGCAAAGTTTCCGGTCGTCCTCGACCAGCAGCACGCGCGGCAGGTCGCCCGGACGGGGAGCGGGGGAGGCGGTGTCCATGCCGGGACCAGCGTGCGCCGGGTGTTTTTTGCGAGCCACGACTTTTACATCGCCTTAACAATTCTCCCGGTCACCCCACGCACGAGCTTAACACGAGGGGCGTCTGCTCATACCGGAACGACAACACAACGGCCTCCGGGCCGGTCCCTGGCCGGGACAACGACCAACAAATGGACGGACGGGGCCAGCCGCCAGTCCGGGAACGACAGCAGCAACATGAAGACCACATTGAAACTCACCACCCTCGTTCTGGGGGTCACCCTGTGCGGACTCGGCGCGCTCGCGCAACCGGAACCCGGTGAACGCCCACCCGGCAACCCGGGTGGCGACGATCGCGGCTTGCCCCCGGTGCTCCGCAGCCTCGACATCGACCGGGATGGTCGGTTGTCAGAGGAAGAAATCGCCACCGCCACCGCGGTCCTGAAACGGTGGGAACGAGAGGGTGACCGGGTGGCGGAACGCGAGACGGGGCGGGGCCCCGGGCGTCGAGCGGCTGCGGTGGGCGGATCGGGACCAGCCGACGGCCCATCCCGCGAAGGTCCGGCCCGCCGGGATCGCAACGCCGAACCGGACCTGCGGGAGCGCGGAGGTCAGGTCGAGCGCGGACCGGCCATGGCCGAGGGCGATGCCGGTGCTCTGCGGCGACGCGAAGCCGCCCGGCAGGAGGGGGGCCGTCGGCTCCTACGTGAGCAGGCGGAGCCTCGAAACCAAGGGCCGGACGACGGGGAACGCGGGTTGGCGCCAGGCCGTCGCGGGCCTCAGGGCCGCGGCGCCGCACTGGCGGGGCCCGAGCGTGAAGGCGCACCCGGGCGCGGGCCGCGTCAGTTCGAGCGCGGTGAACCCTCGGCGCGCTGGATGCAACGGCCAGACGCCGATGGCCGCGATTGGCAGGGCCCGCCGCGGGGTCGATTCAGCCAGGAGCGGGGGCGCTCCTTCGCGCGCAGCCAGGGACAAGGACCGGGTGGACCGCGTTGGGCGCCGGCGGACGGCCTCGGTGCGGGCGGACGGCCACGCGGCGAGCGGTGGGGTCGTGGCGCCGGGGTAGGACCCCGGTTCGAGTGCCCTTGCTGCGGACAGGCCCACCGGGGACCTGGCCCGGCGGGACGCAGACCTGAAGGCAACGGGCGCGGGCGCGGGGGCGGGCCTGGGCGTGGTTGAGGCTCTGCCCAACCTTCCCCGTCTCGGCGGACATGAAGAAGGGCGACTGGCCCGATTGGACGGGAGCGAGGCCCGGGTTTTCCGGGCCTCGCCGGTTTTGCGCCAGCGCCTGCTTCGTGCCACTTTCGCGACCGTGAAGCGCGAGAATGCCCTGACACGGCGGGAACTTTTGAAACTTCCGGCCTTCGCGCTGGCCGCAGCGGCCGCGGGCATGACCGGGACGACCGGCCGTGCGGCCCTCGAAGTCCCGGCCCCGGGCGTGATGACGGTGACCGGGCTGGTCCCGGCCTCCACGCTGGGACGGGTCCTCCCGCATGAGCACGTCACCACCGACTTCCTGGGTGCCGAAAAACTGCCGGCCCCTCGTTACGATCCCGAACTCGCCTTCCGCACCGCGCTCCCGCACTTCTCGGCCTTGAAGGAGCGCGCGGTCGGGACGCTGGTGGAGTGCACCCCCGCCTACATCGGGCGCGACGTCCGGCTGCTGCGCCGGTTGAGCGAAGCCACCGGCGTCCGCATCGTGACGAATACCGGGTACTATGGCGCGGTCGACAACAAGTTCCTCCCGCGCCATGCCCTGACCGAGACCGAGAACCAGTTGGCCGAACGGTGGCTGGGCGAGGCTCGCGACGGCATCGAGGGCACGGGGATCCGTCCGGGCTTCGTCAAGCTGGGCACGGGCAACGGTCCCTTGCCTGAGGTGCATGCGCGTTTGCTGCGGGCGGCCGCCCGGGTGCATCGCGAGACCGGCCTCACCGTGGCGGTGCATTCCGGCGACGGCGTGGCGGCCCGCGACGAAGCGAGGATCCTGGAGGCCGCCGGGATTGCTCCCGCCGCGCTCGTCTGGGTCCATGCCCAGAACGACAGCGGTCCGGTGCAGGTGGAACTCGCCCGACGGGGTGTCTGGATCAGCCTCGACGGCTACAGCGTCGCGCACCGGAACCCGGAGCGGTACCGCAACCTCCTGGTCGCTCTGCGCCGGGAGCAACTCCTCGGCCGGGTCCTGCTTTCCCATGACGACGGTTGGGCGGTCGACGGCGAGGCCGCGCAGGGGGCGGGTCTGA
>JBBQML010000686.1:0-3371 GCA_038328885.1 Verrucomicrobiota bacterium
TAACCCCGCAGACCCGATAAGCCCCGAGCGTTGGCGCAAGGTCCGCTGGAAACTCAAGCAGTGCCTCAAGGAGTGGGAAGACTCCGGACGCATCGCCAACGTCGCGTGGGACATGAAATCTCGTCGATGCCGACTCTCGCGCACCATCGGCGCCGACGCAGTCCAAAGCACCGTCGCCATCACCATCGATATGAACGGTCGTTCCGTCCTCGTCGATGCCCCGATGGCCAGCGACGAACCCGAAGAATGGGTCCGCTGCGAACCGGGACCCGAATTCCTCAATGAGACGTTCCGCGGCAAGAACAGCTTCGCCGTCGAGATCGCCCGCGCCACCTGCGATGACGATCACGGCGCCGAGAAGCTCATCAAAGACCTCGGCGCCGAACTCGTCATCGGCATCGGCTACCGGCGCCTGCGTCAACTCGTCTCCCTCATAGGCGACCGTCTCGATCGCCTCCGGGTCGCCGACTGGCTCAGCCCCTCCTACGCCGTCCCCGAACGCTACGTCGTCGTGCTACGCGCGTTTCAGGAACGCCAACGCCGGCTCAAAGCCAATGACGTCCGCGAAGCCCTGCGCGAACACCCCGCCGCCTTCGCCCAGCGCCGGGCCACCCTGGTGCACCACATCATCTCCACCCATATGAAGGATCTCGACCTGGTCCGCTTGGTCGACGACGAGGACTACCGCAGCCACTGTAGTGCGGACAAACTGGCACCGGCCAAAACCATCGACGAGTTCGTCGCCTGCTACCAGGTCGCCCTCAAGCAGCTTATCAGCCACACCGCCAAGATCCCCAACGACATCGTCGACCTCGCGTTCCGCATCGCCAACCCCGAGGTCGAGAAGGAGTGGCGCCTCCTCACTGAAGGAGCCACCGCCATCGCCCTGCGCTCCGCGTCCCTGATCCTCTGGTTCGACGACCTCGCCCATCGCGACACCATGCGCCTGCTGCCCGCGGTCGGCTCCAAGCATTCTGCCGCCCTGTCCGCCAACATCGCCCGTCGGACCCCCGCCGCCTACAAGATCGTCTATGAAATGAACCGGGCCGATCGACTCCCCTGGGAAGCCTCAGTCGGCGCCATCTTCTCCCGCCGCTTGGCTGAGCATGCCGTCGAGGATGAGGAATTGGGCAATCTCGAACGACGCCTGGCCGGCCGCACCTGATCAGAGCGTGCGCGGCGGCTCCAGGTCGTCCGCTGCATCCAGGATGCCGCCACGCAGCCGCCGCACTCCGCCCAGCCCGGTAGGCCAAACCCCCGACGACCGGCACGCCACCAGCTGCTCCACCACCTGCGCGTTCAGCCGCGAGCCCTGTGCCAAGTCCTCCGGATCGGCATCAAAGGCCTGGGCCACGTGGGGCACCTCCCGCTCCACCGCGATGCGCAGCACCGTGATCGCGCCCACGCCAATCCCGGTCTCCAGCGCCAGCAGGTCCCGCTCCCACGCCATCAGTCGCACCGTCCGGGATCGACGCACATAGTCCTCATAGCCGCCCCAGCGATCCACCAGCGCCAGGTCGAGCGCCATGATGCGGCCCTGCTCCCGGTTCACGTCCAGCCAGGCGAAGCGCGCCTGCATCGGCAGCTGGCCCGCCCCATCAGCCCCCAGCCGCACCGTCACCCCGAACCGGCCAGTACGCAGCAGCGTACCGATCGTCTCGTCGGCGTGCAGCGCGCGCGTCAAACCCTCCAGCCACGCGTCATCCGATGCCGTCAGCGGAATCCGCCCCTGCTGCCGCGCCGCACGCAGCCACCGCTGCGTCCCACGTGGCGCCGAAGCGCCCGCGTCGCTCACGGCCAGGTCCGCCGGCATCGGTGCATACCGGGCACAATACGCGTCCTCACCCCCGAAGCAGCGGACCCGCGCTGCCAACGCCAACTGCTCGAGCGCCGTCGGACTGCCACTGCGCCGCCGTCGCTCCTGCCAGGCATGGTACGTCGCCAGACTGCCGCCACAGCGCCAGTCGGCCGCCACGAGCTGCTGGCCCGTCACCGCCTCGTGCGCCAGGTACTCTTCCTCGCCCTCGTTCGTGAGCATCGCCATCGCCACCCCTCAGCGGTAGCCTGCGTGGATCCAGAAGGGCGATCCATGCCGTTCGAGACCCGCCGTGGTCAGCACGTCCGCCGCGTCCACGACGCCCGGACGCGGGACCGTCAGATCGAACAATCGCTCCGCAAACGCTCCCGCCGGCGCCGTGGACACCGCCCCCAAGCCGACGATCCGCACCTGACGGACCGCCGCAGAAGCCCGAAAGCACGGCGCCACCACCAGGGTCGCGCGGGTCAGGAAATGACCACGCGCCGTCGTCGGGGCGGTCGCCCAGGACTCCAGCGGCATGGTGATCGCCACCGTCCCTTCCCCAGCCGTCCACACCACCTCCGCGCGCACCCCCGGCAAACGGTCCCGCACCACCGCACGCACCCACTCGGTGGGATCCATCAGCACCACGGACTGGGGCCAAGGATGCCTCTGTTGCCACGCATATCCCAGCAGGATAACCCCGACCACTATCCCCAGCAGACCGATCGTCAACCGGATGGGCTTGAGCCGTTGGCGCGCCGCAGGAGGCGTCATGACCACCGCTCCCACGACGCCAGAACACGAGGGGCAACCACTGGACGATCAGGCGGACGCAGCATGAGGCGCACTTTATTGACTATCCCTGACCTGTAAACAATGCGCGGTGACCCGGTCACAGCCCTGCCCGCTGGTCCGCTGCCGCCAGCCGCTGGGCGACCAGCGACGACGTGGGCGTGACGATCGGTAGGCAGTGCAGGATGCCGACCTCGGAGCCCAGACGGTTCGCCCGCGTCAGCAGGAACTCCTGGCAGCCGACCAGTCCGCGCCCGGCATCCTGCGTCACCCCACCCCGGAAATGCTCGTTGGCCCCGATGGACCGATGGATCGCCAGACGGGCGAAGATCAGCGGATCCTGCTGCTGCGCCGCCTCCATCACCCCGGCCCCCCAGGGGTCGCCCCCCTGCGCCGCCAACCAGGCCCCGTACGGTCGGTCATTATCCTCGCTCAGCGCCTTCTGACAGAGCAGATTGAACCCCTCGCGGTCGTAGTTCAGGGTGCGGGCGATACGCGCCATCGCCGCATTGCCCGCTGCTAAGGCGGCGACCGAGGCCCGGTTCGCTTGCACCAGCTCCGTGGCATCCCGGTTGCCGGTCGCGACGGTGTGGGGATTGCGTAGATCAATGATCGCCGCCGCCCCGTTCGCTATCTGCGCCGTGCCGAAACCGAGATTCTCAGCCAGCAGACGCGGGTCGTGGTCGAGGTGCAACATTTCCTCCAGCGGCGCCACCCAGATCCGCGCATCGGCCTGCTCGTCCAGCCGACGATTGAAGACCCGCGGCGTACCCGTACC
>JBBQML010000687.1:0-3368 GCA_038328885.1 Verrucomicrobiota bacterium
CCCCGCAACGGCGCGCCACCCAGACCCGCCGACAATTCCTGGCCAGCACCGGCCGCCTCACCGCCACCACCGCCGCGGCGGGGTCCGCCTTGCTCACGTTGGCCTCACCCCGCACCGCCTTCGGAGCGGAAGCCGGCTCCAAGGTGAAGATCGGCTTGGTGGGCTGCGGCGGCCGCGGACGCTGGATCGCCGACCTGTTCTACAAACACGGGGGCTACGAGATCGGGGCCGTCCACGACTACTTCCCGGACCGCGCCGACGCGGCCGGCAAGCAGTTCAACGTCCCCGAGGCCCGGCGGTTCGGAGGGTTGGACGGCTTCAAGCGCCTGCTGGACCAGGAACTGGACGCGGTGGCCATCGAGAGTCCGCCCTACTTCCATCCCCCACAGGCCGCGGCCGCCGTCGAGGCGGGCAAACACGTGTATCTCGCCAAACCGGTGGCGGTGGATGTCCCCGGCTGCCTGACGGTGGAGCAGTCGGGGCGCAAGGCCACGGCCAAGAAACTTTGCTTCCTGGTCGACTTCCAAACGCGCGCCCACCCGGCTTACCAGGAGGTCGTGAGCTGGGTACACACCGGCAAGATCGGACGCGTGCTCACCGTCGAGTCCAACTACCAGACCAGCCTGATGTTCACCGCGATGGGCGAACAACTGGCCAAGGACCCGACCAACCCCGAACTCCGGCTCCGTTGCTGGGGCATCGACCGGGTGTTGTCGGGGGATGTCATCACCGAGCAGAACATCCACGCGCAGGACGTCGTGACTTGGTTCCTCGACGCCGCCCCCGTCAAGGCGGTCGGCACCGGTGGGCTCGCCCGGGGCTTCGGCACCTGCTGGGACCACTTCTCGGTCATCTACACGTTCCCCAACGACATCATCAACACCTTCAACTCCAAGCAGGTGGGCGCGGCGTACGACGACATCCTGTGCCGGGTCTACGGGGAGAGCGGCACGGCCGACACCCACTACTTCGGCGAAGTCTGGGTGAAGTCGAAGGAGGACGGCTTCAATGGCGGCAAGCTGGCCAACCTCTATCTCGACGGCGCGGTCAACAACATCGCCACCTTCCACCGGAACATCGTCGCGGGCGATCACACCAATCCGACCGTGGCCGCCAGCGTGCGCAGCAATCTCACGACGATCCTGGGCCGCACCGCCGCCTACGCCAAGGGCGAGGTGACGTGGGCCGAGATGATGAAAAAGGCCGAGAAGTGGGAGTTCCCGCTCCAATCGCTCAAGGCCTGATCGCCCTGGCAGCCGCCTTGTTCTCCCTCACGACCTCGGCCCAGATCGTGGTCGATGGGATCAGTGATCGGGCGGTTGTCACGGACCGCGGCTCGTTCCGCATCCCCACGGTCCCCGGCTTCACCTACGCCGCCTCCCTCGATGGGGTTCCGGTGGCCACCGACCGTGACGTGTCGGTCGAGGCGCCGGACTACCACGAACTCCGCGTGGGTCGGACGCCACTGGGTTCACCGGGAAACCCGCCCGAGGAGCGGTTGATCCGCTTCATCGTGCGCGCCTCGGAGCGGGGGGATTCGGAACGGGGCCTTCCGCCCTGGACACCGCCGCCCACGGTCGATGCCAGCCCGGAGGAACTCGCCCCGGCCTCGCTCCGACTCCTGCTGCCGGCCCGCTTCCCGACCGGCCTTCCCATCCCGGTGGTGGCCTGGCTCGACGCGCCCGACGGCCACACCTTGCGCGCCCACGCCAAACTGACCTCCACCGCCCATCCGCCCATCCAACTGCGGCGCGGGGTCGGAGCCGGATCCATCCCGTCCCCCGCCGCTTCCGGCGCCTGGACTTACGAGGCGACCGTCCCCGGTCACACGTTTCGCCGCGAAGTCGTCCTGGAGCCTGACCCCGTGTGGACGCCCGTCGGTGGCACCCTCCCGGCCGGGGAGGTGGTCTGGCCGGACGACGCCCGCATCGCCGTCACCCGCGATCTGACCCTCCCGCCCGGAACCACGCTGACCGTCGGTGCCGGTGCGATCGTGCGACTCGCCGCCGGCGCGAACGTGTTCGTGAACGGCACCCTGCAAATCGACGGCACCCCGGCGCGGCCAGTCGCCTGGATACCGGCGGACGCCGCCGAGCCCTGGGGTGGTTTCGTCGTGCGGGGAACCGCGGCGCGGTTCACCGCCACGGCGGCGCTCTTCGTCGGCAGCGGGGCCAATGCCCGTTGGTTCGACGAGAACACGGGTTACGACGTCCATCGACGCGAACAGGCCTTGCTGCTGGTCGACGGCGCCACCGCCTCGCTCGAGGAATGCGCGGCCTGGGATGGCCACGGCCAGTTCGGCCACGGGAAGAACGCCACCCTGACGGTGGGGCGCTCGCTCATCCAGCGGTTCATCACCGGGGGCGAGTACAACGGCGGATCCGTCCAGATCCGCGACTCGGCGTGGATCGAATTCCCCCGCGACGACGGCGTGTTCGACGACGCCGACAACGACGCGATCTACTTCACCTCGGGCCGCCACCTGGTGGCGGATTCGCTCATCGGCTGGGCGAAGGACGACGGGATCGACGCGGGCAGTGGGGGCACGGGTTCCGTGCTGGCGACGAATGTGTGGGTCGAGGGGAACTTCCACGAAGCCTTTGCCTGGTCTGGCGGGGGACGGTTGGCGACCAACCTTCATTGCGTGGCCTTGAACTGCGGCCAGGGCATCGAGGCCGGCTGGAGCACCGGAACCGACTCACCCGCCGTGTGGGCCGACGACTGCCTCAGCCTCGGCAACGCCGTCGGCCTGCGGTTCGGTGACAACTACGACTGGACCTACAACGGAACCCTCCGCGTCACCCGCTCGCTGGTCCTCTTCAATCGACGTGATGTCTTCGGGTTGAACTGGGACGACTGGACCTATCGGAGTGCGCAGATCGATCTCCAGGACAATTGGCTGACGGTCCCCGATCCCAACCAGACCAACAACCGGACCTGGTCCGGGGAGCGTGACGCCGCGTTGCTGGTTCCGTTCTCGAACGTCCCATCCGCTGCGCCCCCCGGGCTGGCACTCCTCACCCGCGGTGCCCGCGTCGCCTCGGAGGTGGCGGTGGGACTCAGCCGCTTCGTCCCGCGGGCGGTCGAGGTTCAGGTCGTGCTGGAAACGCCCACCAACCGCCTGGCTGAAGCCACGCTGCGGTTCGCCCCCGGCGAAACCCTGAAGCGGTTGCCCGTCGAACTGCTGGCGCCAGCCGGGCCGGCTCTCGCTCGGATCAGGCTGCACTCCCCCCGCGACGCCCGCTTCACCGGCCCGATCGAGTGGTACACCCCAGGCAGCCTGATCGAACCGGCGACCCCCACGGTCCTGGTGCCAAAGGGAGCGGTCTGGCACTACCGTGACTCCGGCACCGACCCCGGCGACTCCT
>JBBQML010000688.1:0-3366 GCA_038328885.1 Verrucomicrobiota bacterium
GTCAACTCCTCCCGGTGAGTTCCGCCGTCGCCAGAGAGCTCACCCTCGAAAACCGCCACCTTCGCGGCGCCCTCCACGACCGCCGGGCCGCAGTTCCGCAACCGCCGGTCCGCCGCGTCGAGGGCGGCATGATCCGCCACACGCAGCCCGGGCCGTCGATCTCCGCCATGACGATCCGGTCCCCCTCCTTCCGGATGCACCCGTCCCCGTCGCCGTTCGCATCCCAGCCGACGTAGGTCTGCTTCCCCGCGTCCCAGCGGCTGGCGCGGTCGTAGCTCGAACACTGCTCCCCGCGTTCCCCGGCCAAGGGCGGGAGGGCCAGATGTTCGAGGTTCACCAGGCGATCCACCAGGTCCGGATAGGTCAACCGCGCCGCGTCGGCGGGGGAAACTGCCAGGAGGATCACCGACCCAGCGACCGCGCCCCGCAGCCAAGAGGTAAGGGCACTCATGGATTTCGTGTTTCGTGACTCTTCGCCTCCGCCGGAGGCTGTCAACGAACCTGCTGTGATCCGGGTCGGGTTTCGCCATCGACCGCGCCGGCCCCACCCCGCCACCGTTCCTCCGTGACGCCTCAACGCCCGATGCCACACAGCCCGTGCCCCGGGATCGTCCCGCCGAGGGCAACGGCGGTCATGCTCCTCATCCACACCATCGCGGTGCTCACCGCCCTCCTGTTGCCGGCCCCGACCACCGCCGCGGTGGCGGACCTCGCCAAGCCTCCACCTCCACCTCCACCCAAGGTCTATCGTGACCGCGTCGAACCGCACTGGTTCGATGGCGATTCGCGGTTCTGGTACCGCAACGACCTGGCCCAGGGTGCCCGCGAGTTCGTGCTGGTCGACGCCGCCCAAGGGCATCGTCAACCTGCCTTTGACCACGCCCGGGTCGCCGCCGGACTCGCCAGGTTGACCGGCCGCCCCATCGAACCCGGACACCTGCCGATCGATACGCTGGAGTTCCCGACGAACTCGCCGGCAGTGATCCTCCGGGGAGGCACTGGCGGAGAGGCCCGGACGTGGCGGCTCGCGCTGGATTCCTACGAACTGACGGCGCTTCAGGAGGACACGGACGGGCCCGGCGGCCTGCCGGTCCTGGCCGAGTCGCGTCCTTCGCGACAGACGGGCCGGGAGACCCCCACGTCGATACGCTCCCCGGACGGCACCCAGGTGGCCTTTGTGCGCGACCACAATCTCTGGGTCCGCACCGACGCGACGGGAACCGAGCGTCCCCTCAGCTTCGACGGCAACCCGGGGCTTTCCTTCCGGAAGGACGGCCAGCGCGCGCGCCTGATGGGCATGGAATACGAGGCTTCGGATCCCCCGGCCTCACTGCCGGAGGCCTACTGGTCGCCTGACTCGAGATACCTCGTCGCCCTGCAAACGCGCACCGTCCCCGAACGACGCGTCCACCTCATCGAGTCATCCCCGTCCGACCAACTCCAACCCCGGCTGAGCTCATATCCCTACCTCAAGGCCGGCGACGAGATCCCGGTGCCGACACCGCGGTTATTCGATACCCTGACGGGCCTCGAGGTGGACTTCCCGCGCGAGTTGTTCCCGAACCCGTGGAGCGTGGACGAACTCCGTTGGGCGCCGGACAGTTCCCGCTTCACCTTCCTCTTTAACCAGCGAGGGCATGCGGTCATGCGGGTCCTCGCCGTCACGCCGCCAGCCACCAACGCGCTGCCGGGGACGCCCGCGTCGCTGACCCCGCTGGTCGACGAGACTTGCGCCACGTTTTTCGACTACTCGAACAAGACCCACCTCGAGTTCCTCGACGCGAGCGGCGAGCTCATCTGGATGTCCGAACGCAGCGGTTGGAACCACCTGTACCTCGTCAACGCCCATTCCGGCGCGGTGAAGAACCCCATCACGCAGGGCGAGTGGGTCGTTCGCGGCGTGGACAAGGTAGACGCCGCGGCCCGTCGAATGTGGTTCCGGGCGAGTGGGATCCGACCCGGTCAGGATCCCTACCACGTGCACCTTGCCCGGGTGAACCTCGACGGCAGCGGCCTCGTCGTGCTCACCGAGGGCGACGGCACGCATGAAGTCAAGTGGTCGCCCGATCGGCGGTTCTTCGTGGACACCTGGTCCCGTGCGGACCTGCCGCCGGTCAGCGAACTCCGCCGGGCGAGCGATGGCACCCGGGTGTGTCTGCTTGAGGAGGCGGACGCCGGCGAGATTGCCCGTGGCCGCGGCCGGTTCCCGGAACGATTCGTCGCCCCGGGGCGCGACGGGGCCACGGAAATCTGGGGCCTGATCCATCGGCCGCGCGACTTTGACCCGGCAAGGCGATACCCGGTGGTCGAGAACATCTACGCGGGCCCGCATGGCCAGCACGTTCCGAAGGCGTTCCGGGCCGGGTACCGGCACCAGGAGGACCTGGCCGACCGCGGCTTCGTCGTGGTGCAGATCGACGGCATGGGCACGAATTGGCGCAGCAAACGGTTCCACGACGTCGCCTGGCGGAACCTCGGGGACACCGGCTTTCCAGACCGGATCGCCTGGCTGAAGGCGGCGGCGGCCAGATTCCCTGAACTCGACCTATCGCGGCTCGGAATCTACGGCGGCTCCGCCGGCGGCCAGAATGCGGTGCGTGCCCTGCTGGCTCACGGTGACTTCTACCAGGCGGCGGTCGCCGACTGCGGCTGTCACGACAACCGCATGGACAAGATCTGGTGGAGCGAGGCGTGGATGGGTTGGCCGGTCGGCCCGCACTACGCCGAGCAGTCGAATGTCACCCAGGCCCACCGACTGCAGGGCAAGCTGATGTTGGTGGTGGGAGAACTCGACAAGAACGTGGACCCGGCGAGCACCACGCAGGTGGTGAGAGCGTTGGTGAAGGCGGACAAGGACTTCGACTTTGTCCTGATTCCCGGCGCCGGCCATGGCGCTGCCGAATCCGACTACGGCCGTCGGCGACGGGCCGAGTTCTTCATGCGCCACCTCCAGCAGCCCTGAGCGGAAGGAACGAGGATGGGCAGGATTCACAGGATGAAGCCCCGGAGCTCCCGGGACTCCTCCCACGCCGGCGTCCACGCAAGGCTTCGGCGTATGATAGAGCATGCGCGCACTTTGACGAGAACGGGTGGCGAAAGCGACCGGCGCTGGCCTTGGAGCGTCGAAGAGCGCGAATTTGGGTCAGCCGAAGGGCTATATTGCGGCTGGAGAGGCAGTGGGGCGTGAAGCGTGGCGGGGCCGCGTAAGGATTTCTTGCGGCACAAGGAGCTGATGACGAAAACTGCCTGGACGACCCCGAGAAATCAGCCGCCCTCGATCAGGGGACTCACGATTAGGGCGATGGCTGAGCATCGATGGTTCTGTGCGCGGCGGCGGAAGCACGGCAGGAAGGAAGCGCGCTTGCC
>JBBQML010000689.1:0-3364 GCA_038328885.1 Verrucomicrobiota bacterium
AGGCGCTGAGCGGGATGGGAGCGTCCACAGGAAGGCCAGGGTGAAGAGGAGATAGCCAGTGATAAGGAGCCACGTCTTGCCCAACCAGAGTACCAATGTCGTGTCGCGATACGAGGCATAGAGGGCCGCACTGACCGGTTCGAGGGCAGCGCCTGGAGCGTACGAGATCAGGATGGCCAATCCCGCGATGAGGACCGGGTCGCGCATCGGGTTCGCGGGTACCTCAGACAGGCGGGTGGCGATCACCCCGACGGCGGTGACGGTCAGGATCATCCAGAGCACCGGCGCGGTGTAGATACTGAAGTCCCCCGTCGCCTCGGCCTGCAAGAACCGCCAGCCCCAGAAGCATACGTACCCGAGTGCCGCGATGAGGCACCACCGGCCCACCCGCCGGGATGGAGTGAGCCGAGCCGCGGCGAGGAGGCCCAACGCGGCGAAGATGGGGAGGGACAGCTGTGTCATGAGTGCTGTCCGTTGCCCCTGGGCCGCCATGTACCACATCAGGACGTTTAGCAGCAGCCCGAACCCGAGCCAACCCCAGAGCGCGCGGAAGGCCGGTGGTCGAGACCGGAACCTGAACACTCCGATGACCACCGGCAGGGCAGACAGGAGGACAGCGGCGCGCACCGAGCCTCGCAGGACCTGCATCAGCGTCATGGGTTGATGAACGGGCTGTCTTCATCGCACACGGGGGGACAAGGATATGCATACTCCCCAATCGGTCCCTCGGTCATATCCCGTCCATCCGCGTCCACCGCCAGGTAGACGAGTGTCGCCACGCCGTCCTCCGTTGCCGCGAGGTAGGTCCGCAGGGAACGCGCGCCCGGCTGATCGAGGATCTCCCGGATCATCGCCCCGTCGATGCTCCACCCCTTGACCATCCTGGGCGGCGACTGGCGCGCACGCTGCACCATCACGAGGGCGTCGGCGAGGGAGATGCGATGACGGTCGGACATCGAGATGGCTCCTGGAAGGCGTTGGGTGTTGCTGGTGGGAACTCAATCGGATGGACGAGGAAAGATGGGGGGATAGTTTCAGGAGGTCTACTAGGACAAATCCTAGGATGCCCCGCGCCGAGTGGAATCGGAAGCACTCCTCTACCCCAATGGGAGAACCGCCTTGCTGCCCCACTTGGGTGAGTCTAGCCTCGGATTCTCCATCGGGCTCGAGGACGTCCTCGCAGGCTACCGCGGGCGGGTCGTCGCCGACATCCCTGTGGGGACTCTCTCACGAGGCGGGCGCTCGGGCTTGGGGTTGAGGCCGGGATCGAGTCGATGATCTTCACGGGTGAGGAAAAGTTCCGGGGCGTCTACGGCGTGGGTCCAACGCTCCGCCTGCCGCTCAGTACCCGGTGGGATCCGCAGTTGGGCGCGCTAGCAAGTTCGCTTTCCTCAACGCCCTACCGCGACAAGGTCTTTGAGGATGGGGTGTCCAACACACTGGTGCACCACGTTGCGTGTGGGTGTGGTACGGCGGTTCGGGGGGCGGTGAGCGCTAGTCGGTACGGGTCGGAGCGTCGGCGCTACCTGGTCGGTGACGCATCCTTCCCCCGCGTCACGCCCCGCGGCAGCGCTCCGGCACTTCGACCCGGGACACGCGAGTGACTCCGTCATCGGCACTGGTTCGGAAGACGATGAGCTCACCTCGTATGAAGTAGGGTCGCACGAGATCCTGAGTTCGCGCGGCGATGCGCTCGTCCACGCACAATGGCGCACCGGATCGATCAAGCACGGTCAGCCAAACCTCGCGACTCCCACCTCGGGTGCGGCCGTTGCCGTCAACTTCGCGGAGCATATCGGCGTGGGTGATGCCAATGCGCCCATCGGACAACTGCCCGAGCCTGTAGAGGAGCGACGTGAATGGGAGCATTCCAACCACGTCCCCGATGTTCTTGCCGCGCTGAATCAGGTCTGGCGGTGTTCCACGGCGGCGTGCCACGGGCACAGGAATCATGCGTCCCGGTTCGAGGGACGGACCGAGCATCCGAACCGAGTCGACCAGCTGCCAGCCGATCAGCAGTGAATCCCCAATGGACGCCACGGAAGTGCTTGAGAACGACCCGGCCACATACTGCGACCCGCGGTACAGACTCGGTGCCGTCGCGGCCCGTCGACTTGGCTCGAGCGTCTCACCATCCAGGAGCTCGAGGCTCTGAAGGTCCTGAGGCCAGACGCCACCGATCAATACGCCATCAGGCCGCCAAAGCAGTGTGCCAGGTACGTTCGGGGCCCGAATCGGCCGCGCCCCACCCAATGTGGCGCGCTCGACGAGGTTCCAGGTCGAGAGCCTCTGGAGGCTGTGATCGAGTGCGAGAATCGTGGAGTCGTTGAGGAGGGCGATCGGACCGAGCCTCTTGAACTCTCCGGGACCTCCGCCCGGCCGGCCCATGCTCCCGAGGCGGTGTCCGATACTGTCGAACACAACAATCTGCTGATTGGTGCCATCAGCGAGGACCCACCCGTCGCGCCAGCGAAGCAGTGATGCGAAATCGCCAAGCGGGGCGTTGGGAAGTTCTTCGAGAGTGAACAGCGTCGTGGAGTTGAGGTCGGCGTCGATCCCTATGTTGGAGGACTGGTCACCGAGGCATCCGATGAGAGATGCGCCGAGAAGCAATACGAGCAGACCCGGGCAAGAACATGCCCGGATCCGTCGCGACTGCCTCCACGAAGGGTGGAGTCCCTTCACGCACCAATATCCGGCAGCTGGTAGCAGGGGCATGGGATCCAGATATAGGGTCCATTGACAGGGGTGCATGGAAGTCCGCACGGATCCACCGTCCAGTCCGGGAGTAGCCGAATTCCCCGCCATTCCCCTTCCTCGCCCTCTGCCTGCGTTTGTGCAGACTGCGCACCCACCCCGGTCACCATGCCGAAGGAAAGTACCACTGCCGCCAAAAGCTTCAACGTGCGCCTCATCAAGGCCCCCTTTGGGTAAAGTGCCCAGCCGAACGGCTGGTCTGACATGGCCAGGCGGACGCCTCACCGGGAATCACCTCTGAACCGGTGATCGAGCTGCGGAGGTTGGCGTGGGGTCGAGCAGTGCCCGCAGGGAGTCAACAAATCGGCTCCACTCCTGGGACGACGTACTCAGTACGGCACCTTGTTCAGGTCCGCCACTATTCTGCACGGCAACAAGCACGGTACTTGCGGATGCCCCATGCGGTGGTCCCGAGAGGATGTCCAGGTCATCGAGTCCGGCCTGACGGAGTATCACAATCTCAGTGCTGTCGGGCCGCCGCGTGAGTCCGAGGTCCAAGCGTGACGAGTGCGAGGAGAGGTAGCGCGTCATTGCGAACTCCGGACCGCATCCAAAGCAAGCGCTAGGATCGATACCGATCACGATACGACGGCTCGGGTCAGCCCGC
>JBBQML010000690.1:0-3362 GCA_038328885.1 Verrucomicrobiota bacterium
CGCGGCCTGCCGCGGCCCGGGGGTAGCGCGCCCGACATCGGCGCGCTGGAGTTGGGGGCCTCCACTTACTCGATCCTGGGACAGGTGCTCAACGGCTCCCAGGGGGTGGGCGGCGTTCGCGTCCTCGTGGGTACCAATTCCACGGTCACCACCGGCGAAGGCAGCTTTTCCTTCGGCCGCCTCCCCGCTGGTTTCTACACGGTCGAGTTGGCCGATGGCGGGGTCGGGTACACCCCGCGGTTGGTGCAGATCCCACTGGTGGCCGATGCCACCAACGTGGTCTTCCGGACCTCGCCCCTGGTGTTGTCCTACCAGCCCGGAGGGTGGGGGGGGACCGACTCTGTGAGGGCGACGGGCGGCGTGCCCAACCGCCTTTACCGGCTCGACGGGAGCGCGGATCTCACCGGGTGGCAGCCGCTCGCTTCCGCCCCCGCCGACGCCCAGGGCCGGGTGCAGTACTCGTACCAGCCCGGCCCGGTCCCGCTCTGGTTTTACCGCGTCGTCTCCCCCTGAGTTTCCGGACATGACTTCGTTCCTCCGCCGCCACCCCTGGCTCACCGGGCTTGCGCTTGGCTTCCTCGCCGTCGCGGTGCTACTGAGTCTCTGGGTCGGATACCGGATGCGGGGGCCCTTCCGCGACTACCGCGCCGACACCGAACTCCTCTCGGGTCCCAGGACGACCATGGCCGAACCCTTGCGGGTCGGCGTCGCCGTGAGAGAGATCACCCCGGATCTCTCCCGGTACGACACCTGGAAGGACGTCAACGGGAACCATCGCTTCGATCCGAAGATCGACACCTGGGAGGACCGGAACGGCAACGGCGACTTCGACCTGGTCTGGCTCGCCGGCTTCAACGTCAATCGCCCTGCCGAAGGGATCAACGACCCGCTCTGGGCTCGTGCCATCGCCTTCCAGCACCGTCAGACCATCGTCGCGGTGGTCTCGATCGATTGCGTCGGTCTGACCTACGAGCGCATCGTCGCCGCCCGCGTGAAGCTGGCCCTCGAGTTGCCGGAGGTGCGCCACGTGGTGTTCGCCTCCACCCATACCCACAACGGTCCCGATACGATGGGGATCTGGAGTTATCGCCCCATCCCGGCAAAGTTCAACGAGGGCTATGTGGACTTCGTCATGGAACAGGCGCGTGCGGCGATCGTCGCGGCCGTGAGCGATCTCCAGCCGGCCGACGGGGTCGTCGCGAGCCTGGATCTCCCACCGGCAGGATACGTGCGGGATTCGCGGCCGCCCCTGGTCTATGACCGTACCCTCGGGGTGGCCCGGTTCACGAAGGCCGGGACCGAGGAAACCATCGCCACCCTGGTGTCCTGGGGCAACCACCCCGAGGCGATGGGGGGCAGTAATCCGCTGGTGAGCTCGGACTTCCCGCACTACCTGCGTGACGCGATGGAACGTGGGCTGGAAGGAACGAACGGACTGATCGGCTTTGGCGGCCGGTGCATCTTTCTCCAGGGGCCCGTGGGAGGCTTGATGACCCCGCTCGGGATGACCGTGCCCGACCGGAACGGACGGGACCTGCACGCGGAGAACGGCGTCGGCAAGACGCGCGCCCTCGGCGAGAATCTGGCACTCCAGGCCGCCAGCCTCCTGCGGGGCGGTACGGCGCGCAAGATGGAGGATCACCGGTTGAGCGTCGTGGCGAAGAGCGTCTTTGCACCGATCGAGGGCACATTCCGCATCCCCATCATGCTCGGGCTCATTCATCCGGGCTGGTTTGACGGCAAGGCCCGGACCGAAGTCGGCGCCTTGCGCCTGGGCGAGATCGAGATGCTGACGATTCCCGGAGAGATCTACCCCGAGATCGTGGATGGCGGTGTCGAGACCCCCGAGGGCGGCGATTACCCCGGGCCGGCGGTGGAGGTGCCGCCGCTCCGCCCCCAGATGAGAGGGGCCATCAACCTGGTTCTGAATCTGGCCAACGACGAGGTGGGTTACATCGTGCCGCGCACGCAGTGGGATACCCGGCCGCCCTTCACGTACGGCCAGAAGCGAGCCCCGTATGGGGAGGTCAATTCCGGCGGCCCCGACGTGGCGGGGGTCGTACACCGGGAGGCGCTGGCCCTGATCCAGCGGCTGCACATCGTCGGCGACGTGCGATGAGCCTCCGTCGGGAGATCCGAGGTCGGAGGTCGGAGGTCGGAGGTCGGAGATCCGAGGTCGGAGGTCAGAGATCCGTCGCATGGGGGTCAGTCCCACACAATCGACAACCCAGGGCGGTCGCCGCGCTTCCTGGTCAGGGCATCAGCACGCGATAGAAGCGCGCGCCGGTCGAGGGTCGGTCGGTGTAGGTCATGCCATCGCCCTGGGCGACTTCTTCCGCCAGTGTCTGCCAGGCCAGGCTGTCCACGGTGCCGGCGGCTTCCACGCGATACAGGAGGCCTGGCACGGTGGCCCAAGCGAAGCGGACCCCACCCTCGGGGGTACGTTCCACGGCGACGATCTCCGGCACCGGCGGAGTCACGTTCAGGGCGCCGGGCGTGGGCCGGCTGAAAGCCTCGCGGAAGAACGCCTGGGCATCCGGCAGCGACCCGTAAGAGGTGTCTGGCCCGAGGTCCGGCGTTACCAGGTAGTCCACAACGGCAGGTCCGCCGGGTTGGTCGCGGACGAGGGCCAGGGTGCGGTTGCTGAGCAATCGGAACCCGGTGTGAACATCAGCGCCGGTGGTCTCCGCGGGTTCACCGTCGCCCCACACCGTGCGCAGCGAACTGCCGCCCAAGGTGAAGCCCGGCGGGAACGGCCATTTTCTGAGGTCGCTTCCTGTATCGGTGAGGTGCCATCCATCAAACGAGACCGGCAGCGGCCCGGCGTTGATGAACTCGATCCACGGCTCGCGCTCGCCGGCGTTGTCCAGGGGCCCCGTCACGTTGATCGTCTGCACTTCGTTCAGCCACACCGGCGGGAACGCGGGCAGGGGCGTGGCCAGGGAGTTGGGACGGCCCGGGGTTGCGGGTTCGGCGGTGGCCTCGACTTCCAGGTCCATGCCCCAGACGAGGTCGCTGCTGCCGGTGCTGTTCTGGTGGACCTCCACCGCGACGGTGTTCCGGCCCGAACGGAGGAACCCGCCCTCGATCACGAAAGGCCCCTCGAGCGCAGCGTCACCGATGGCGCCGCGATCCGAAGGCGTCGAATGCAGCACCTGGGTTTCCGCGTTGAATCCCACCCGGAGCAACTCGCGGCCGTTGACGAAGATCACCGCCGCATCATCAAGGATGGTGTTGGCCTTGAGCTTCAGTCCGGCCGTGGGGCCCGAGTAGTCGAAGGTGGCCCGAAAGTAGAAGGTCATGGGCCCGAGCGTGAGCGGCGTGTTCTTGGGTGCGGGCAGCGCCGCGCCTTCGACGAACAG